>CALMWT010000111.1 GCA_937870855.1 uncultured Taibaiella sp. | reverse complement strand
CATCATTTTCATGGCTTCGATGATGAAGAGGGGTTGGTTTTGTTTTACGGTGTCGTTGGGGGCTACGAGTAGCTTGGAGATGAGGCCTTGTAGGGGTGCGCCTATGTGGTTTGGGTTGGCTTTGTCTATTTTCTGGTTTTCTTTGTGTTCTGTTTTTACGGACCGGTCGAGGATGTATATGACGCGGGTTTGCCCGTTGAGCTTGAAGAATACGGTGCGCTTGCCTTGCTCGTCTACGGGGCTGATGGATAGGAGGCGTATGAGTAGGGTTTTGCCTTTTGCTATTTGTATGGTGGTTTCTTGGCCTTGTTTCATGCCGTAGAAGAATATGGGTGTGGGTACTACGGATATGTCGCCGTACTGGCGCCAGAATTTTAGTCCTTCTTCAAATACTTTTGGGTAGAATTTGTAGGATAGGAAGTCGGTGATGGTGAGGTCTTGTCCGTATTGTTGTTGAAATTGTTGTAGCTCTGTGGTGTAGTTGATGGGTGGTATGTGTTTTCCGGCGCGGGTGGTGGATGGTGTTTTGTCTTTGAGTATTATTTGTTGTAGTGGTTGTGGGAAGCCTCCTTCTGGTTGTCCTATTTCACCGAGGAAGAATTGTTGTACGGATTCGGGGAATGAGATGTTTATTCCGTTTTTGTAGATGTGGTCTGGTGTAAGGTCGTTTGCTACCATGAATTGTGCCATGTCTCCTACTACTTTTGAGCTTGGGGTTACTTTTACGATGTCTCCAAACATTTGGTTTACGGTGGCGTACATGTCTTTTATTTGCTCGAATTTGTCGCCGAGGCCCAAGGCTATTGCTTGTGGTTTTAGGTTGGAGTATTGGCCTCCGGGTATTTCGTGTTGGAACACGTCGGCTGCGCTTGCTTTTAGTCCGGATTCGAAGGGGTAGTAGTATTCGCGCACGGCTTCCCAGTAGTCGGAAAATTGGTTGAGGGATTTGATGTTGTAGGGGCTTTCGCGCTGGTGGAATTTCATCATTTCTACCACTGCATTAAAGTTTGGCTGGGAGGTAAGCCCAGATAGGGAGCCGATAGCACAGTCCACCACATCTACGCCTGCATCTATGGCCATGAGGTAGGTGGCTGGCTGCAGGGAGGAGGTATCGTGTGTGTGGAGATGGATTGGGATGTTTACTGCGTCTTTGAGGGCAAGTATTAGTTCTTTGGCAGCGTATGGTTTTAGCAAGCCGCTCATGTCTTTAATGGCGAGTATGTGTGCGCCTGCGTTTTCAAGGTCTTTGGCAAGACGAATGTAGTAGTCGAGGGTATATTTGGTTCTGTTTGGGTCGAGGATATCGCCGGTATAGCAAAGGGCTGCTTCGGCAATACCTTTTGTACGGTTGCGCACCATTTCTATGCAGGGCGCTACGTTTTCCATCCAGTTGAGCGAGTCGAAAATGCGAAATATGTCAATCCCTTTCTCCCAGGATTGCTCTACAAACTTTTCTATCAGATTATCGGGATATGCAGCATAACCCACACCGTTCATTCCGCGTATCAGCATTTGCAGTAGAATATTGGGTACTGCTTTTCTGATTTTTTCCAAACGCTTCCAGGGATCTTCTTTTAAAAAACGAATGCACACATCGAAGGTTGCACCACCCCACACTTCCATACTGAACGTTTGCGGATGATGCATGGCAAAACTCTCAGCAGCGCGAAGCATATCGTGGGTTCGCATTCTGGTAGCCAACAGCGATTGGTGCGCATCGCGCAGGGTAGTATCCGTGTAGTGAATCTTCTTTTCATTCTTCAGCCATTGTGCAAAACCTTCTGGTCCGAGTTCGGCAAGTAATTGTTTGGTTCCTGAGGGGAAGAGATGAGTAGGATCATAAGTAGGAACGATAGGTTTTTCAAACGTCTTATTGTTGTCTTTAACTTTTACATCGGGGTTTCCATTTACGGTAATGTCTGCAAGAAACTTAAGCACTTTCGTACCCCGGTCTTGTCGTTCTGAGAAGGTAAAAAGTTCAGGATGATCTTGTATAAAATTTACAGTTGCCTTTCCAGAAATAAAATCTGGATGATTGATAAGGTTTTCTAAAAACTGGATATTGTTCTTTACACCCCGAATACGAAACTCTTTCAGGGCGCGGTGCATCTTTTGCACACTTTCCTCCAGCGATTTTCCCTGTGTACTCACCTTCACCAGCATCGAATCGAAGAAGGGGCTAATCTTCATACCAGGATAGGTACTGCCCTCATCCAATCGCACACCAAAACCTGTAGCATTCCGGTAAGTGATAAGCGTTCCATAATCGGGTTTGAAACCTTGGGAGGGATCTTCGGTAGTAATGCGGCATTGCATAGCCACCCCATGAATTGAGATTTTACTTTGATCGCCCAAATCAATTTCAGGATCGGAAAGTTTGTAGCCTGAAGCGATATAAAGTTGGGTTTTGATGAGATCAACACCGGTAATCATTTCCGTAACGGTATGCTCTACCTGAATACGCGGATTTACTTCAATGAAATAAATGTTTTCATTGGTATCAACTAAGAATTCGACAGTGCCCAAATTGTTATAGTTAACTGCGCGGGCAATGTTTAATGCGTAGGTGTAAAGTTTCTCTCGAGTTTCGGTTTTCAGTGTTACGGATGGTGCAATTTCCACCACCTTTTGAAATCGGCGCTGCACAGAGCAATCGCGCTCAAAAAGATGTACCGTGTTTCCATGCTTGTCTGCTGCTATCTGAACTTCAATATGCTTCGGGTTTTCAACAAATTTTTCCAGGAATACGGTATCGTCGCCAAAAGCATTCTTTGCTTCGCTTCTTGCTTCGTGAAAAGATTTTTTCAACTCCTCATCGTTTCGCACCACCCGCATACCCCGACCACCGCCACCCGCAGCAGCTTTTAACATTAACGGGTACCCAATTCTATTGGCTTCTTTTAGCGCAATTGCTTCTTCAGTAAGTGGTTCTTTATTGCTTTCTATAAGTGGAATATTTGCACCTAATGCTACTTCCTTAGCTGTGACTTTATCACCTAATGCGGCCATTGCTTCCGGACTTGGCCCAACGAAAATGATACCTTCTTCTCCACAACGGCGAGCAAAATTTGCATTCTCAGAAAGGAAACCGTAACCCGGATGGATAGCATTTGCCCCAGATTCTTTAGCAACACGAATAATAGCTTCAATGTCGAGATAAGGTTTCAACGGATCGCTGTCTTCGCCAATCTGGTAGGCTTCGTCTGCTTTGTAACGATGCAAAGAATAACGGTCTTCGTAAGTATAAATAGCGACGGTGGCAATGTGGAGTTCTGTAGCGGCTCGTGAAATGCGGACTGCTATTTCGCCTCTGTTGGCGATGAGGAGTTTGGTAATAATCATCTGGAAAAAAGGTTGCCCAAGGCTTTTAAAAATTTGTGCCAAATAAAAAACACCGGCGAATTTACCAGTGCTTTATGAAATATTATAATCGAAAGTTACATTGAGTGCATTAAGCTTGCCGCAGTAAGAAAATTATCCTACAACTTCCAGTGCAGTTAATGTTTTTGCCCAGGCAAAAAGTGATGGATACTGTTCGTCAATAAGATCGTGCGGCAGGTGCACAGGTTCAAATTTTGAGGTGATAAATACCGTGTGCATTCCGAGGCGCTTCCCAAATTCCATATCGAGCATAGCATTTCCTACCATTACGCTACGCTTAAAATCAACCATCGGAAAATCTTCTTTTGCCTGCATTGCCATACCGGTATTTGGCTTGCGGTTGTGATCGCTGTCGTGAATAGAAGTGGCAGCATACACTTTATCTACTTTGCCGCCTGCATGTGCAATTGCATTCACCATGTTGCTGTTAATTTCTTTGAGATCATTGAGCGTCATTATACCTTTACCAACACCGCGTTGATTGGAAACAACTATTACAGCACCAAACATTTCGCTTAGGTATTTTATTGCTTCGGTCGCTCCTTCGCAAAATTTAAATTCCGTCCAGTCGGTAATATAAGAACCTACATTTTCTACGTTAATAACCCCATCCCGATCGAGAAATAATGTCCAGCTTTTATCTATTTGTGCTTGTGTGTTAATGGTCATTGCTAAATATTGTACTTGAATTAAAATAATTGTTCCTCTACCAGTTGGCAAATGATATGTCCGATCATAATGTGCGCTTCCTGAATACGCGGCGTGTCGTTGCTGGGTACATTCAGAAGGTAGTCGCTTAGATTTTTCATTTCACCTCCGCTCTCTCCAGTAAACCCAACAGTAATCATACCAATTTGCCGGGCTTGCTCAAACGCTTTAATAATATTTACTGAGTTGCCTGAAGTACTTAAGCCCACAAGTACATCACCATTTTTTCCCATTCCTTTTACTAAACGACTATAGACGACATCGTAACTGTAATCGTTTGCAACGGCAGTAAGGTAAGATGTATTTACATGCAACGCCTCGGAAGGCAGGGGATCACGATCTGTATAAAACCGTCCGCTAAACTCCGCTGCCAAATGCTGTGCATCTGCTGCACTGCCACCATTTCCACAAAACAATACTTTATTGCCCGCTCTAAAAGCTCCTGCTACCACCTGAGTGACATCCTCAATTCTTTTTAAAAACGTGAAGTCCGTAAGTAGCCGTTGCTTTGTATCTATCGAAGCCTGAATTATTTCGCTAACATTCATACCGGTTCAAAAATACAACAGCGTGTACATTGAAGCACACGCTGCATTGTCAATAACGTAAATGTGGATATTTTGTTGTCACACAATCATCAAAGCATCACCATAACCGAAAAAGCGATACTTCTCTTTTATTGCAGTTTGGTAAGCTTCCATTGTAAGATCGTAACCCGCAAATGCGCAGGTCATAATGAGCAAGCTTGTCTTGGGTAAATGAAAGTTTGTGATCAGCGTATTTGCAATATTGAATTCATACGGCGGATGGATAAAAAGATTTGTCCACCCCTCTGCTGGCTTCAATAATCCTTGCGCGGTAACAGAACTCTCTACTGCTCGCATGGTAGTAGTACCAATGGAGCATACCTGGCGTTTATCTGTTTTTGCTTTGTTTACTATCGTTGAGGCTACATCATCTATCTTAAAGTATTCCGCATCCATCTTATGCTTGGAAAGGTCTTCTACTTCAATAGGACGAAAAGTTCCCAATCCGGTATGCAATGTTACCTCAGCAAACTTCACCCCAATAATCTCTAATCGTTTAATCAATTCACGGCTGAAATGCAGTCCTGCTGTAGGAGCAGCCACAGCCCCTTCATATTTTGCATAAACCGTTTGATAACGATCTTTATCGTCTTCATCCGGTTTACGTTTTATGTATTTGGGAAGCGGCGTTTCACCCAATGTTTCTAACATCTGGCGGAAAGCATTGTCATCTCCATCAAAAAGGAAACGTATGGTTCTGCCACGCGAAGTAGTGTTGTCAATAACCTCAGCTACCAATTCGTCATTTTCACCGAAATAAAGCTTGTTACCTACCCGAATTTTACGCGCAGGATCTACGATAACATCCCAAAGACGATTTGGTTTATTCAATTCACGAAGAAGAAATACTTCGATCTTAGCACCGGTTTTTTCTTTGCGACCATACAAGCGGGCAGGAAAAACCTTAGTATTATTAACGATCATTACGTCTTTGTCGTCAAAAAAACCAAGCACATCTTTGAAAACCTTGTGTTCTATTTTTCCTGTGTCGCGATACACTACCATCAAGCGGCTATCTTCTCTGGATTTTGCCGGATGTTGTGCTATAAGATTGAGTGGTAAATCGAATTTGAATTGCGACAACTTCATAAGTGGAGAACAATTTAAAAGTGGGCAAAGTTAGCAGAAATATTGACAAGTTGACCACCGTTGCTTTTTAGAGGTGCTTTGTAGCGAGGAAGCCTGCGCCATTGCTTCTAAAACCCTCCGATTGCAAGCCCTGAATTATATACATTTGAGCTTCAAAAAAAATCTACACATGCAAGTTTGGAACGACTATCTTTCTCAAAACAAACAACGCTTTCTCGATGAACTGCTCGACCTATTAAGAATACCTTCTGTAAGTGCTGATAGCAAGTATAAAACTGATGTTGCAAGATGTGCCGAATCTGTAAAAGAAAACTTGCTGAAAGCAGGGTGCGACATGGCAGAGATTTGCCCTACTAATGGACACCCAATTGTTTACGGTGAAAAAATAATTGACGCTTCCGCTCCCACCGTACTTGTATATGGACACTACGACGTGCAGCCTGCCGACCCGCTGGATCTGTGGCACAGCGGACCTTTTGACCCGGTAATAAAAGAAGGAAAAATATACGCTCGTGGCGCATGCGATGACAAGGGACAAATGTTTATGCATGTAAAGGCTTTGGAAGTGATGAACAACACCGGAACGCTTGCTTGCAACCTAAAGTTTATGATAGAAGGAGAAGAGGAAGTTGGCTCTTCCAACCTGGGAAAATTTCTTGAAGGAAACAAAGACAAACTGAAAGCTGATATTGTATTGGTTTCAGACACTTCAATGATTAGCATGGAGCATCCTTCTATTGAAACCGGATTGCGTGGATTGGCTTATATGGAAGTGGAGGTAATAGGACCCAACCGCGACTTGCACAGTGGCGTATATGGTGGTGCAGTGCACAACCCCATAAATGCGCTTTGCAAAATGATCGCTTCCTGCCACGATGAAAAGAACCACATCACTATTCCTGAATTTTATGACAAGGTGCAACAGCAAACTGAAGAAGAAAGAAATGCATTGAATGCTGCTCCATTCGACCTTGAAGAATACAAGAAAGACCTTGATGTAAATGAAGTATGGGGAGAAGAAGGCTATACCACACTGGAACGCACAGGTACACGCCCCACGCTTGACGTGAACGGTATTTGGGGAGGATACACAGGGGAAGGCGCTAAAACTGTTTTGCCATCAAAAGCCTTTGCAAAAATCTCCATGCGCCTCGTGCCCCACCAAAATTCGGATGAGATTGCAGCTATTTTCCAGAAACATTTCGAGACTATTGCACCAAAATCTGTAAAAGTAAAAGTGACACCGCACCATGGCGGCGAGCCGGTAGTAACACCCACAGATAGTGTAGCATACAAAGCTGCATCTGAAGCAATAAAAACAGCGTTTGGTAAAGATCCGATACCTACACGCGGCGGTGGCTCCATTCCAATTATTGCTTTATTTGAAAAAGTGTTGGGGTTGAAAACGGTATTGATGGGGTTTGGTTTGGACAATGATAATATCCATTCGCCTAATGAAAAGTATGATGTTGCCAATTTCTACAAGGGCATAGAAACGCTACCCTACTTCCATAAATATTTTGCAGAAATGAGTAAGGGTTAAAAAGTTTTTCTCCTAAAAAAAAAGCATCCATAGCATGAAAACTATGGATGTTTTGTTTGAAAATATTGACACGTTCCCCTCCTTGAATTGACACTTTTTTTTAGAGAACAATGCCGCTGAGGTTTTTTCTAAAAAGAATAATGAAGCCTTCTGATAAGAAATTCAATTTTTTAATTTAGATATTCGCACATAATCAGTTTCTCTATTCAAAAACGAAAAAACTTCAACCTGAAAAATGAACTTATCATTGAAGGATCATGTAGAATTAACGCCGCAGCATTATGAGAATCTTGTAGCGACGGGGTATAAATACATGGAGTTCATCGAATACCTGGAGACACCGGAAGCTGTGGGTATGCTGCTGGTTTTATACAAGCCAATAAGGTTGAAAACTGATGGACAAGAGTTGATTGAGATTGACGACCCTATGATCTTAAACCTTGTTTATAGTAACTCTTCCATTGCAATTTTTATTCAGAAAGATTATTGAACTGCTCGAAAAATTAGACACAAAAAAAGCAGCTGACGTAATCTGCCAGCCACTTCCTTTGAATCCTATTCTATCTATTTTCCAAACATATAACCTAACGTAACGAAGAAGTTATAGTTCTTCTGTCTAAACCCGTCGTTCTCTGGTGTAACTTGTGGATTTGGTAACATACCACTGCTTCCTTTTGGTACCGTATTAGCAAAACCAACCTGACTACCTACTTTCACAAACGCACCCATTGGCAGTTGATAACCTACAAACGCCTGAGCACCGTAATCTAATGTGCGCACAATATCACCCTCATCATCTCCCACGCCAATTTCCTGCGCCCCGCGATCATTGTTACCGGTTGGTTGTCCGTTTTCTAACCATAAAGTTTTTGTTTGCCACTTGTTTTGCGCATTTGCGAGATAAGCAAGGTATGGTCCACCACCTATCATAAATCTACCAGAACCTTCAGTGCCTGTTTTGTAAATTAAATTCACAGGTAATTCGATGTAGTGAAAAGTAAGTTTATCCTCTTGTTCTACCACGGTAGTTCTGCCATCTACTGATGTGTTATATTCCCAGTCAAATTCTCCACCTTTCATGCTGTATCGCAACCCTGGTGCTATTGAAAAATGATTACTTAAACCAAATTCTCCGACTACACCTGCATGGAAACCATACTTAGTTGAGTTTTTATTTCTGTCGGTTCTGTAGTGATCCATCAAATTATTGATGTTCAAACCACCTTCTACTCCTAATTTCATTTTTTGAGCTGTTGCGGAACCTGCTAACATCATTCCCGCCGCTACTGCAACTACATACACTTTTTTCATTTTAAATCATCTTTTGGTTCACGGGGTGGAAAAAAAAGGTCATCCCATTCTACTCTATTTATAAAAAGAAACTCCATTTTCTTAACAACGTTTTAGCAACACTTCGAGCCATACCATTGATGGTCAATGGAAACAGTGAAAACGTTTTTGAAGAGAATTTTTCAAAGAGAATATTAGATGTGGTATTCTACCACAATAAAGTTTTTATGAATTGGCAATTGCCTTTGCAGCGAGATAGCCACTTGCCCATGCGTGCTGAAAATTGAAGCCGCCCGTGATGCCATCAACATCTAAAACCTCCCCCGCAAAGTATAATCCTGATACGATCTTACTCTCTAAAGTTTTTGGATTGATCTCAGAAAGCACTACACCTCCACAGGTTACGAATTCTTCTTTGAATGTGGTTTTGCCTGCTACATGAAATGTGTTTCGGATTAGATGCTCCACAAGTTTATTTTGTTGCAAAGAAGGCAGATCGCCCCATCGTATATCTCCTGCAATAGAACAGGTTTTGAGTAAAAATTCCCATAAGCGGCGGGGAAGTTCAAAAGGATTTTTTTGAGCAATAAACTGCTTTCCCTGCTCGCGTCTTAGTTGTACAATTATTTCCTTCAGTTCCTGCTCTTGCAAAGTTCCCAGCCAGTTGATTTGCACTTGAAAATCGTAGTTGCGTTCATGCAATTCACGAGCGCCCCATGCAGATGCCCGCAAAATAGCTGGCCCACTTAAGCCCCAATGCGTGATGAGTATGGGGCCTGGCTCTATAATTTTAGTTCCATTTATTTTCACTACGCCGTTAGGAACACTCACACCCATTAGTTCTGTAATCGGATGGTTGCGCAGATTAAAAGTAAAAAGGGAAGGAACGGGCAACTGTATGGAATGACCTAATTGTTGCAACCATTTATATTGTTCTTCCTTTGGAAACCCGCCGCAGGCTACAAGTACCTTATCTGCATTCTGCATAATTCCGTCTGCAAAATGAATCTCAAAAGCACCATCCACTTTTGCAAGCTTCACTACAGATTTATGATACTGCACCTGAACTTTTTGCTTCATCATTTCCTGCCAAATACAATCAATAATAGTCTCTGAATTGTCTGTATCAGGAAACATTCTTCCATCAGCTTCAGTCTTTAATTGTACTCTTCGCTTTTCAAACCAATCAATCGTTTGCTGCGGACCAAACTCATACAAAGTCTTTCTCAAAAATTGCTTGCCTCTGGGATATCGTTCTATCAATTCGGGAATATCGAAAAGATGGTGCGTAGTATTACACCTTCCCCCACCGGAAACTTTTACTTTCTGCAATGCCTTTCCGGTTTTCTCCAATACTACCACTTCCCGATTGGCAGTGTGAGGAATATTGGCTGCAGCAAAACAACCTGCTGCGCCTGCACCTATTATCGCTATCCTCTCCTTCTTCATTGTGTTAAAAAGATGCGAATATCGCCAAGTTCGTTTAGAGATAGCTTACTTTCTGTTGCTGCGAACTGTCTATATTCCAGTAACTTTATCCAGATTTTTTATCGAATGAAAAACAAGATCGCACTCCTGATTACATCAATCCTACTGTCGGTTTTTACCACATCAATTGCTACTGCGCAAGACAAAGCAAAGAAAGACGCATTAGTATGGCATACCGACATCAACAAAGCACAGGAAATTTCCAAGAAACAGAAAAAACCAATTTTCGCGTTTTTTACCGGCAGCGATTGGTGTGGATGGTGTCATAGACTTCAGAGCAATGTTTTTGCAAAGCCTGAATTTATTGTCTGGGCAAAAAAGAACGTGATACTTGTAGAACTTGATTTTCCGAGAAGGAAAGAACTTCCGCAGGAACTTAGAGAGCAAAATATAAGTTTGCAGCAGGCATTTCAGGTGCAAGGCTATCCCACTATTTGGATCTTTGACCTTGAAAAAGATGCTGACAAAAAATTTAAGATTATGCCGCTTGGCTCACTTGGTTATCCATCGGGCGCAGAACCCGGCAAAGAACAAGTGAAGTTTTTATCTACGGCAAATGAGATACTTGCAAAAAAGAAGGATAAAAGTTAGAAATATTATAGCCGCACCAAAGAAATACAAACCCACTATCGTCTCTTCACAGTATTAATCTGGTGATCCGCACAAACATTTTTATGGCAAAGAGCATATTTCATCCCTTCCAGTTTTTGTACAAAGCCGTGCAAGAGTTTTTCATAATTATCAAAGAGCAACTCTTCAAGTTGTTTTAATACTCTTCTGATTTCATGGTGCTTCCTCTACCATACTTTACAAACATGTAGAGATAAAGTACCCGCGAAATACGCATAAGCCACGGTTGCAACAAAAGCACAACCGCCACAGCTACTCCTAACGCAAAGAAGATACTGTTGTCTTTGTAAGACAGCCCCAAGATGAGCCAATAAGCAATAAAACAAACTCCGAGCAAGCCTACCGACAAAGCATAACTCACGTAACCTGTACCGTAATAAAAGCCAATTTCCAGTTCCATTTTTTGTCCGCATACTTCACAGCGTTCAGGCATATCGAGCAATCGCTTCATTGGAAATATAGCGGGAGTGCAAAACATATTTCCCTTCCGGCAATTTGGGCATTTCATTTTAAAGACGCTCGGTATCAGTGCAGGCTTACTGTCTGGCATGGCTGGAATTTTCGCAAAAGTAACCCAAAGCTTTTAGGTACTGAAAGCGAATACCTTATTCATGTATAATTAATAGCTGTCACACTGTTATTCTTCAGGATGAAAATAACTATACACGATCCATGCTTTTGATGCACCGATAGCTTTGGTAAGTTCTCGTTCGGTTAAGGTTTTGATATTGTTTACCGAACGAAATTCCTTTAATAAATCAGTAGCGGTTTTTTCTCCGATCCCGGGAATGGCTTCAAGTTCATTTTTAAACGTGCCCTTGCTTCTCGTTTGCCGATGAAATGTGATACCGAAACGATGTACTTCATCTCTTATCCTTCTTATCAGCAAATGCGCGGGGCTGTCGTAGGGAAGTTGTAGCGGTTCTGAGTCTCCGGGAAAAAAAATGGATTCTTCCTTTTTGGCAAGACCTATGAGAGTCATTTTTCCTTGCAACCCTAACTTATGAATGCTTTCCATGGCGGCGCTCAACTGCCCTTTTCCCCCATCAATTATTACAAGTTGCGGTAGTACTGCATTCTCTTCTTTCAGTCTTTTATACCGGCGAAAAACGATTTCGCTCATAGAGGCAAAATCATTTATGCCTTCCACTGTTTTTATATGAAAATGGCGGTAGTTCCTTTTGTCGGGCTGTGCATTTTTGAAGCATACCATTGCGGCTACAGGATATGCTCCTTGAAAATTAGAATTGTCGAAACACTCGATGTGTACGGGAAGCTCACTTAATTGTAAAGCTTGTTGCAACTCTTCCAAAATTTTCATTTGCATGTCTTCACTTTTCTTAGAAAGCAGCAAAGTGTTTTTTCTGCGCACCTCTTCCCGAAAAACTTCTGCATTTTTAAAACTCAGGTCAAGCAATTTTTTCTTATCCCCCAACTTTGGAATGGCAACTTTTATTTCCGCCTCTGTTACATCTACCGAAAAAGGAACAATCACTTCTGTTGCATTGCTGTTGAAATGATCGCGCAGGCGCGCAAGTGCAAGGGAAAGAATTTCTTCATCGGTTTCGTCGAGATGCTTTTCTATCTGCACTGTATTTGCATAAATAATGCTACCGCTGCTCACCATCATATAGTTTACAAAAGCAAAATTTTCTTCGCTCAATATGCTTGCAACATCAAGGTTGCCGAGGTGAGGATTTACGACGGTTGATTTGCTTTGATAGTGTTGCAGCGATTCTATTTTCTGCCGGAGCAATTCGGCTTTTTCAAACTTCATTTCGGCAGCGAGCGTCATCATTTCATTTTTCAGAAAACGAATTACTTCGCCGGTATTTCCCTTCAAAATATGGCGCACTTGCAAAAGATTGTTTGCATAGTCCTCTTCAGTTTGCAATCCCTCACAAGGTGCTTTGCAGTTGCCGAGATGATATTCGAGACATACTTTGTATTTCCCTTTGGCAATGTTTGCAGACGCAAGATTCAGATTGCAGGTGCGCAGCGGAATATTGTTTTTGATAAGCTGCAATAACTCCCGCACACGAGCTACGCCAGTGAAAGGCCCAAGATATTCTGAGCCATCCCTGATGAGCTTTCGGGTAATGAACACACGTGGAAAAGGTTCTCTTTTTATGACGATGTAAGGATAAGTTTTGTCGTCTTTAAGATCAATATTAAAGCGCGGCTGATAATGCTTTATAAGGGAATTTTCTAAAAGAAAAGCATCGTGCTCTGTTTCGGTAACGGTAAAATCAATATGCTTTATGAGCGAAACAAGTCTGCGCGTTTTATAATTGTCAACGGTTTTATTGAAGTAAGAACTTACCCTTTTTCTGATGTCTTTGGCTTTCCCAACATACAGTAAGACTTGTTGCCCGTCGTAATATTTATAACAGCCCGGTTGGTGCGGCAATGACTTTGCAATCTCGCTAAACTCTTCTCGTGTCATTAATACAAAAATCGGTATTCTACCCTAACGTTATTCTGTCCGCCGATCAATGATTTGTCAAATTCCTGTATCTGGATAAGCTTGAGCGGCGTGTAATAAAGTTTATGAACACGACCATCTTTTTGAGTTTCTATAAAAATGTTTTTCACTTTATCGGTGAAGGGGTCTGTAATAATTTGAAAACTGCGTGTGAAAAGTTCCGGAGTCTTCGCTTCATAATAATAAGTTTTGGAAACCGTGACATCATCGTTCAGCACAGAAAAATTATACTGATCCAAAAACTTAGGGTTGCTGATATCTGATTCAAAAAAAGGTTTTAATTCTTTTGCCCAGTCAACATCTTTTGCGGCTACGTAAGAAGAATCCACTTTCTCATTTTTTCTAACTGTTTTTACGAACGTAAAAGGCTGTCCCCAGTGCGTGTGAAACTGATCTTCAGCAAACTGAACAATGGAAAAATAAGTTGCGCCACTTAGTTGGGCTTCTGTTTTTTCCTCCTTTTTTACACAGCTAAAAAGTAAAAAACATAAAAGTGCCGGAGCTATTCCACAAGAAAATTTCATGTACCTGATATTCGCAATAAAAATAGTCCTTCAAACTATTTCCCCGAAACCTTCGTCTTCATTTAAAAGAAAATAAAGCAAGACTTGCTTTATCGTTTTTAAGTATTTAAATTTAGAGAGCAATAAAACACAGTTCATTGTCACAGTTCATTCAAAATTTTACTCACTATCTAAAACCAATTTTATGAAGAGAAGTTTACTGTTTGCCATTCTTTTTTTGTCCTTTATTTCTGCAAGAGCGCAGCTAACTTCCAACTACCCAACGTCGAATGCGTTAGTAGTCCAGGGCACTTATACCGACCTTGGAAGTAGTGGAACCGTCATAACAACAGCCAGCACGGATGATGCTGTGTCCGCTGCACAGTCTATCGGATTTTCTTTCAACTACAATGGCGCGAGCTATACCGACTTTATTTTTTGTACCAACGGATTCATCAAACTGGGAACAACAGCGCCTTCTACCTCTAATCTGTTTTATGCCAATCCTCAAACTGGCACACCGACAACCTCAGGAGGTTTATTTAATAGTACCAACGTAGCGGATGTAAATTTTATCTCACCATTATGTCTTGACCTGATAGGTGCAACCGGTGTAGAATACAGGGTGCATACAACGGGTTCTGTAGGATCAAGAGTTTGTACTATTCAGTGGAAAAATGTTGCTGATAAAAACACTCCCATTGCTACGCAATATGCAACTATGGAGTTTCAGATCAAGCTTTATGAAACATCCAACATCATTGAATTTATTTACGGTACTGCCACTGCTTCCACCAACAACAGTGCTTTCAAAGCAGCCATCGCAGGTTTAAAGGGTAGCTCCAATGCTGCAAATCAGCTAATATCTATAACTAAAGGTTCAACACAAGCATGGAATCTTGCTACTTTCCTTGCAGGAAATTATACAGGAAACTCTTTCAACTTTGGAAACAATGTTGTTACAAACCGTCCGTTACCCACCGCTGGTGTTACGTACCGTTTCATTCCTGTTTATCCAAATGATAATGCTGTGCTGGCTATATACACGTTGGGAAAATTGCCCAAACAATATGTTACACCGCAGTACATAAGAGCAAGGATTAAGAATTCCGGAACCAATACACAAAGCAATTTCAAAGTGTATTTGACTGTAAGAGGGGTGAATACTTTCGATGACTCGGTAACGATTACGTCGCTGGCACCTAATACAGAATCTACTATTTCATTTGTCGGATATACTTCGTTTAATAACGGGCTTGATACTGTCCGTGTTTTTGTAATTCCCGATGATAATAACTTCAACAATGACAAGATGAATACGCAGCTTGTGAATGATGATGTTTATTCCTATGCCGATCCAAACATTCCCGCCGCAGGGGGTATTGGCTTTACCGGTGCTACTGGTCAGTTTTGTGCTAAGTTTCCTTACTCTGGCATTCCAAACACCATCAATCAGGTTGGTGTAAACTTTTTTGCGGGCGGTGTACCATTGCAAATTGGTATCTGGGATAAAAATGCAACTACCGGCGGGCCGGGAACGCTCTTATGGTCATCCGCTCAATTTACAAGTGTAACGGGTTTAAATACAATTCCTGTAAATCCGGCAGTTTCCATTAGTGATACTTTTTTCGTAGGCGTTTTGCAGGGTACAACTAACAATGCAAGTTTTGCTTTTCAGGCGGAAGTTCCGGTTAGAAATCTGACTTTTTATTACGGAGCACTGAACTCTACGGTATGGTCAGACTTTTCTACTGCGGGCAGTAATTTCCGTTTTATGGTGGAGCCTCGTTTTCAATCTCCCAATGATGTTGGGGTTACAAGTATTGATTACCCCTGTCAGATTGTTCCATTGGGACAAGGTTCATTATACCCGTTCAGCACGGTTTTCAATTATGGTTTATTGCCGCAAACAAATTTGCTTGTTAGCAGCGCTATATACTTAAACAATATTCAGGTATATAGTTCAAGCACTACTGTTGCTTCCATTGCTTCAGGCGCTTCACAGCAAGTAAATTTCCCCACTTTGTTTTCACCCACCTCGGCAGGCACTTATGTGATTAAATCCTGGACGGCATTGCCAGGAGATGCTGCCGGTGGAAATGATACTGCTTCTTCTACATTGCAGATAGTTGATTACAGCGCTATTACCAATGGTGGCCTCAGACTGCAATTTGATGGTATTGACGATCACATAACTGTAGTAAACACACCGATATTAAATCCTGGTCTCGCCTTTACGATAGAAGGATGGTTCGGTCCTGGTTCACTGGGTGCTGTAAGAACTTTAGTATCTAAAGACTCAACAGCCACTACGCTATCTTACAATCTTTCATTGAATGCAACAGGCAATGTCACATTTACCGTTCAGACTACAGCGGGTACAGTAACAACTACCAGTTCAAATGCACTGTCTGTCGGCACATGGTATCATATAGCTGCAACGTATGATGGCGTGGATATGAAAATCTACGTGAATGGTGCATTGGTTGGAAGCTCCGCACAAACAGGTTTTGTAGTTAATAACAATTCCCAACTTTTCATCGGTCGCACAGGCGGCACTACACCACTCTACTTTAGCGGCGGAATGGAAGAAGTAAGAATCTGGACTTCTCCAAGAACTGCTACAGAAATAAGACAAGGAATGCACAAGAGCATTACTCCGTTTTCTGACCCCAACCTGGTGAGCTATCTGCGTTTTGATGAAGGAGTAGGAAGTTTTTACTCAGCAGACGCATCGGGCAATTGCAACCACGGAACTTTAGTAAATATGGATTTAGTCAACGCTTGGTCCACTTCACCTATTCCTTTGGGAACGCCCGTAGTTGCTACACAAACAGTATCTGGTTCGGGCCCGGTAACATTTACTAATGCGCACCTCAATATGAACTTCTCCGGCTACACCGGCAGCGAAGACTATTTCGTTCACATGTTCAATGCTGCACCTATTGGCACGCAACCATCAGCCAGCCCAGGAGGCATTACCGCAGTACATCCGCGCACATGGATAGTTTATCAATACGGATCGGCTACTTATACAAATGCAGATGCAACGTTTGAGTTAATCAATAATACGCTGCTTCCTACGGCTGTAAACTCAGATGTAAAACTGTTCAATCGCTCTAATGGTTCCGCTTTCGGATGGACATTAACACAGAACAGCGCAACAGCACTCAACATTACACCACCAACGGCTACCTACAGCTTTACAAGTGCCACACAATTAAATCAGCAATTTGTAATCGGAGGAAATAATAATCCGCTACCTATCAAACTGATTTCTTTTGATGCTACAGCTAATGGAAAAGATGCGCAGCTAAACTGGCAAACATCGAGCGAAGAAAACACAGAGAAGTTTGTAATTGAAAGATCTACCGATGGAATCGCATTCGAGAAAGTGGGCGAACTTAAAGGCAAAGGCAACCATTATGACTTGAATAATTACAGCTTCATTGACAGAAATGTAGGATTCTCGAACACTAAAGTTCAATATCGTCTAAGGATGATAGAATTCGATGGTCGTGTTAATTTCTCCAATGTGCGCACGGTTCGTTTCGGTGCTGAGAATATCATCATCTCGGTTCAGCCAAATCCTTTCCGCGAGAAATTGACTGTTACTTATAACGCCACTACAGAAGAAACGATAACAATAAACATCAGCGACCTACAGGGAAAAATTATTTCTCAGCAATCCATGAAAGTTTTGCCAGGCATAAATGAACTCACAGCTTTACCACCTGCAAATCTTACAAATGGAATGTATCTTCTTTCTGTAACCGGAGGACAACATTCACTTACCAGAAAAATTGTGAAGGAATAAAAAGGAGTTTAGTTGATTTTCAGAAAGAGAGATTGCAAAAATGCAGTCTCTCTTTTTTTAGTAATTCAGCAAAGTAGTAAACTGTGCTCTTTCCCTGCCTTTAGTGGCTACGCGCCAATTGCCCCCGTAGCTAATGCGGGAAGGAAGCAATTGTCCGTTGATTTCTTTTAAACGCACTTTCATACGCACGTCAAAATCATACACCCAGGTTTTATAAGAAAGCGAGTAGTCGCGCGCTACAATAGCATAATCGGATTTTCTAAACCACGTAGAAAGCTCGTTGTACACCACATCATTTCTGTATTCCTTTTTAGGAACGGCAGTAAACAAGTAGCAATCTTCGCCCCCGTATTCTGCCAGTATCAGTTTGAAGTCATACATTTTAGCAACATCCGGCTCAAAAATCGCAGCCTTGTTTCCCGCAAAAGGAACACCTGCAACTTTACTTCCGGGATTGAAAATGAGTTGCTTCAATTGCCATTTCCGCTTTTCCATTTCACCTTTTCCCTTCATATTTTCAGTTCCTGCCACTACGTTGCTTTCCCCGCAAACTGGTTTTTCTGTAAAAAATAAATAGGCATAGAGTTCAGCAGTGTAATAATTGTACTCTTTTTTTCTATTGTAAAAATCGCCTGAAACTTTTTCTTCCAGCACTTGCATGGAGCGGCAACCCTTACTTATGTTTTGCTTTGTTTTTGATTGAAGAGAGGCAATCACTTCGTTTTTCTTTCCAAGAATTCTGATATCATTGGAAGCAGTATGAGGTGTAATTCTGAGATTTTTAAAAGCCTTGTAGAAAGTGGTGTCATTTTTTATTCTTTGAATGAAACCTGCAATGTCCCACCCATCGCGCGATGCCTGTAGTGTGTATTCATCCAACTGAATTGGAAATGCAAAAATGCTCGTATCCTTTCCCTGTCCAAACGATCTTTCAGGAAAGAAAAAAACACAGCCACAAAAAAACGAAAACACCAATACACGCATCATATCACATCCTTAGCTTTAAGCAGCGCTTCTGCTATAAGCATATCTTCCGGTGTAGTGATTTTTATATTACTTCTCTCACCTGCTATAAGATACACCTGCTCACCAAAAGCTTCTACAACTGTTGCCTCGTCGGTGAACGCATCGCTAAAGTGCTGCCGCATAGCTGGGAGCAAAATTGATGCCCTGAAAGTTTGTGGTGTTTGAATGATACGGAGTTTCGAGCGATCTAACGGTTCTGTAGTTTCATTTTTAACAATGCGCATGCTGTCCGCAACTGCGATTGCAGGAATGGCGCTACCCTTTTCCAATGCTTGCTGGTAACATCTGTTAATCAATGCTGCACTTACCAACGGGCGCACACCATCGTGTACAAATACAATAGCATCTTCAGGAATTTCTTTCAATCCGTTTTGTACGCTCTGGTATCTTGTCTCACCACCACCCACAATTGTCAAGTCTATTCTTTCTGAAAAAGATTGTAGCACCATTTGCGCATAGCTAATTTGGTGAGGAGGTAAAACCAGAACGATTTGCACATCGGGCAATGCAGATGCAAACGCATTGATGGTATGAAATAACACAGGCTTTCCATTCAGCTCCAAAAACTGTTTCGGGATAGCAGTGCCCATCCGAGTGCCCTGACCACCAGCGACGATTACTGCGTAAACTGAGTTTTGAATTTTGAATTTTGAATTTTGAATTTCCATTACTTCACCTCGTGCATCAGTTTCTTCACCAATGGAGAAATTATGATCAAAATTACACCGGCAATAAGCGCGTAAATTGCCAATTGCTTATAACCATCGGTATAGGAAATTAATTTTTCAGCAGCAGTTGCATTTTCATTTGGACTTGTCATTCCTGCGCCCAATATTCCTGCCACATACTGCCCATAAGCACTGGCCAAAAACCACATACCCATCATTACTCCCTGTAGCTTTTTGGGTGAAAGCTTGGTCATGATAGACAAACCAATTGGCGATAAACACAGTTCTCCGAATGTAACTACCAAATAAGCAAGTGTAAACACATCAAGGGAAGTCATTCCTTGCAGATTTGCAAAAAACCTGGTGTAGTAAAAAATATAAAAAGCCAGTGCAAGAAAAAGAAAACCTAACCCAAACTTTACAACGGTGTTTGGTTCAATTTTCTTCTTTGCCAGTCCTATCCAAATCAAACCAAGTATGGGGGCGAAAATGATAACGAACAAGGAATTTGCTGAATTGTTCACACCATTCGGGTCAACTTCAATTGCACCGAGCAATTTATTATCAAGGTTATTAGCTGCAAACAAACTAAGAGAACCACCGCTTTGCTCGAAAAATGCCCAGAATAAAATGGAAAAAACAATAAACACGAGCGCAGCAACAAGTTTTTGCACTTCCACCTTCGAGTATTTGGTCATTTCATAAACCAAGTAAACAAGTGTAACAGGGCCTATAATATACATGAACCAATCGGTGTATTCGGTCTTGGCCACCATCGTCATTATTACGGGAACTACAGCCAGGGAACCGAGGTACGTTGCCCACATTGCCCACTTTTTACCTTTAGCTTTTTCGCCTGTTACGCCCGGTGTTGTTACTGGCTGTAAAGGAGAAAGACCTATCGGCCCTAAAGATTTTTTAGTGAAAACAAAAGTGATGAGACTGATGGTCATCACAACTGCAGCAAGACCAAAAGCTACATTCCATCTTAAATGCTCAGGAAGCGATCCGCCGAATAATTCTCCTTTGCCAATAGAAATACAAGCATATCCACCCAGCAATGCACCAATATTTATTCCTGAATAGAAAAGCGAAAAACCAGCATCTCTTCTTACGTCATCTTTTTTATACAGTTGCCCCACCATTGTAGAAATATTTGGTTTGAAAAAACCGGTTCCTATAACTGTGAAACTTATTCCCAAAAAGAAAAATTCCCGTGGGTCGAAAGCAAGAATCAAACTGCCGGTAATCATTAACAGTCCTCCCCAAAACAGTGACTTTCTAAAACCTAAAATTTTGTCAGCAAACAATCCACCAATAAAAGTAAAGGCATAAACGAACGCCTGCGTAGCGCCGTATTGCAGATTAGCTTCATCTTCTTTCATGAACAACTGATGCACCATGAAAAACGTGAGCATTCCACGCATTCCGTAAAAACAAAAACGCTCCCACATCTCAGAAAAAAAGAGGTACCAAAGCTGTCTGGGATATCTTCCCTCAAAAGTTTGAATGCTGTCCAGTTGCTGTTCGGCACTGCTTATCAGTTCAGTACCTTCATTATTGCCTACGGCAGTTTGTTTCATAAGAGCGTTTTGACGATACAAGATATTTATTTTTCAAAGCAAAAGAAGCCACTCAATACGGACGAAGCGAAAGTTGTTTAGTTTCCAATTCCTCTGGCCGCAAAATTGTAAAGATGAAAGCATGAAGAGCGTGCGAATTAAAGAAAATGCCTGGATCGCAAAGATTGCCGCCAAAAAGCTTGGTGTTGCGCAGTTGGCAATTGTTATCGGTCGAACTATCTTCCTTCATAACGTTTCCGAAATACAATTTCTTAGCAATAAAAGATGGTTGATGCACGAACTAAAACATGTGGCGCAATATGAAGAACATGGTATGATCGGCTTTCTCTGTAAATATATTTTTGAATCCATAAAAAGCGGCTACCGGCAAAATAAATATGAAGTAGCAGCACGAAAAGCAGAAACAGATGAAAGCCTTCTGACCCGTTACAAAGTTTTAATGAAATAGGTTTTGAACCATTTTATTTTATCCGTATCGGCTACTATCTTTGCGCAAATCAAAAAATTACGATGCCTCGTAAAATAGTTCCAACAGCAAGCCAAAAACGCACGTTCCTTATTCACTTTATAGTATTTGCAATCGCTACTGTAATAATGGTAATGATTCATCGCAAGCAAGGTGAGCATCATTGGGCTTATCCCTGGCACGCATGGATTATTGCGGCATGGGGTCTTTCACTTATTGGTCATTGGTGTGCGGTATATACAAGCTATGCCGACAAAGGAATTGATGAATACAAGCGTCAGGAAAATCATGGTTAATACAAACCTCACAAGTTTTTGAAACCTGTGAGGTTTTTCTATAGCCCCTTGCTTAACCGCGAGGGGTTTTTAATTTTATAAGCAACAAATAATCCTCTTACTGCAACCCTGAATCGTTAAGGAAAATTTACTTTTTCCCACCCAACTACCAACTATCAACTACCAACTATCAACCGTCACCCATTTACCACATCGCCACCATTTACATGCAGCATTTGCCCCGTCATGTACGAACTTTCTTCACTTGCCAGCCACACATAAGCAGGCCCCAGTTCATAAGGATAACCCGCGCGACCTAAAGGAGTGTCCTTACCAAATTTTTCAAGTTTTTCTTTGTCGAAAGAATAAACCACCAAAGGTGTCCATATTGGTCCGGGAGCAATACCGTTTACCCGAATTTTTTTCTCGGCAAGGTTTTGCGCCAGCGAGCGTGTAAATGTAACCGCCGCACCTTTGGTAGATGAATAATCGAGCAAATGCCCACTGCCGCGGTAGGCGGTAACGGATGCGGTATTGATGATAGTGTCGCCCGCTTGCATATACTGAAGCGCAGCCTGCGTAATGTAGAAAAACGAAAAAATATTTACGGAAAAAGTGCGGATTAGTTGCTCTTGTGTTATCTCCTGCACATCCGGCGCATCTTCATGTGTCCCTGCATTATTTACGAGGATATTGAGCTTGCCCAGTTGCTTGTGCGTTTGGGCTACAAACTCTTTGCAAAAAGCTGCATCACTTACATCTCCGCGAAACAGAATGCACCGCCTGTCTTCTGCCTCTACCAGTCGCTGGGTTTCCGCCGCATCATCGTCGCTTTTCAAATACACAATGGCCACATCGGCACCTTCGCGGGCAAAATGCACAGCGGCTGCCCGTCCAATGCCGCTATCGCCACCGGTAATAATGGCAACCTTGTCTTTCAGCTTTTCGCTTCCATTATAACCGTCGCGGATATAAGGCTGATCAAGGTGCTTTTGAAATTCTTTTTTATCGTTGTCAGAAATGTTTGTTTGCTTCGATTGATGGCTCATGATAATTGGCTTTAGATAAGCCGTGTAAAATTTTCGAGCCAGATAGCGGGATGTCAACCCATTTCGTTATATGGTTTTACCTCGCCACCTACCGCTTTTCAGGTAAAGAAGGGAGAAAATGAGCAGGGCAGTCCAATACACAAACTCAGAACCCCATGCCCAGTGCAGTGGCAAGCGCAATTGTTCGATAACCACAAAGCAATACACCAGGTAAATGAACACGGAAGTGACTTCCATAGAAAGATTGATAAGCGTATTGCCGGTTCCTACCACCCCATTAAAAGCTATGGTGGAAATAGCCATTACGATAGTTGCCAGCACTATAACTATCATACTGGGTCTGGCAAATGCCACCAATTGAGGGTCGTTTCGGTACAAAGAAAGAAAGCTATCTGTGAAGGCAAGTAATATCACCGACATCACCACGGCATAAATCACACTGATCTTTGTTACTTTCTTTATTACATAAAGCACTTCGCGCTGCTTTCCCTGTCCTATCACATTGCTGACCATGGTGTTGCAGGTAGCTGCCAAAGCCCATGTTCCTATGCCTACCACCCCAAATATGCTTCGCAATATTTGCGAAGCAGCAAGCTCTCGCGTACCAAGATGTTCTACAAAAATGAAAAATACCTGCCACCCGCCAATACTGAAAAGGTATTGCACTATGAGGGGCGAAGCAATACGAAATGATCGCTGTGAAAGCTTGATATCGAATCGCAAATATTGGTGAATAGGATATTCCTTATGAAACTTATTGAAGTAGTAAGTGCCAAACATTACAGCACAAAAAGCCACCTCACCCAGAATAGAAGCAATAGCTGCACCGGTTAGCCCCATGCGCGGAAAATCGTAGTGGCCGAAGATCAAAAGATAGTCGAAAACAATGTTGACAAGCGTACCCGCCCCGGCACCGTAAATAAGAAACCGCGAACGATGCGTGGCAATGAAAAAAGCATTTGCCATTTGGGTAAGCATAAGAAAAGGCAAACCCCATACGCGCACATACAAATAGTTGATGCTGAGGTAGGCATTGCTACTATCGGAAAGACTAAGCCCGAAAATAATGGGAGCAAGCCATAAAGAAAGCAACATCAAGCCCACTGAGCCTAAGACAGAAAGAAGTATTCCATTCATAAAACTCCTGGTCAAGCCCATCTTATCGTCCTCGCCTGCCCTTCTCGCCAACTGAATTTGCACACCACTGCTTAGTCCATATCCTATCATGGAAAGCGTGAGGTAGAAAATACCGGCAACACCATTTACGGCAAGTTCCTGCTCTCCATATCTTCCAAGAAAAACTGTATTGGCAAGAAAGCTGAGCTGCGGTATTGCTAACGCCAGAGATATGGGCAAGGCCAGCCTGATGATGGTTTTATTCGTCGCTAAAATTCTCACGGAAACATTTAAAGAAGTGGACTGTCTTTATCATCGGTTTTCTCTCGTCACATCATCAATAGAATCTCGCAAATTTATTCTATAATTGTGTGCTTTCTATGTCAGAGATTACTAACAGTGCGATTAATTATCATGCTTATAATGTGCATGAAGGTGATACATTGATGAGCCAGGTAGCAAAAGTGATTTGCGTGTTGCTGCCACGCGGACTTACCGTTGCTGGATTTAGCGAACATGGTGACCTGCTGATGATACGCTACGGTGATTACAGCCGTACCCTTCCCACGTGGATACTTGATTTTTATGAACACCGTTTTCTCGACGAACCTTTACTTTCCCGCCCGGAAAATGTAGTGGCCACTTTTGTAGCGAGTGATAAATACATGATTATTCCCGAGCCGGTGTACGATGAAAGCGAAGCAGTGAAATGGCTGAACAAACTGTTTTTTGTAGAAGGCAATGAAGTGTTGTCTGTTCATCGTTTACAAGAAGACAAAGCAAAGTACATGTATGCCTATCCCGGAACAATGAAAAGCCTGGTGGGCAGGTATTTTATGAACTCGAAATTGTTTCCGCTGGCTACTTATCAGTTCTACAAACCTTACAAAGCAGAAACTTCGTTGCAGTGCACCATCACTCAGGAGCATGTGTATGCAACGCTGTATAAAAACCGTTTGCTTCACTGGCATCAGGTATTTGAATACGAAACGGGCGAAGACATTGCCTACCATTTAAAGCTTCTGTGCAAGCAATTGCGCATCAATGCCGATGCTGTTGATATGCAATGCACTGTAGCCTACCGCGGACTGAATCCGATTCTCAACGATGTTTCTCAATACTTTCCCAATATCCGGGAAAATGACACGACTGCTACAGCCAACAACCGCCAGTGGGCAGGAACTATCAATCTGTTACAACAACTGTACGCATGCGCATTGTAGGCGGCGATTTCAGTGGAAGAAGATTTAATCCTCCCACAAGCATTCCGGCAAGGCCTACTACCGATGTAGCAAAAGAAGGCTTGTTTAATACGCTTGAGAACATGATGGATCTTGAGGACATTAAAACCTGCGATATTTTTGGTGGCACGGGAAGCATCAGCTACGAACTTGCATCGCGCGGCGCTACTGATCTTACACTCATAGAACGCGATGCCGTGAGCATTCAATTTATAAAAAAGACCGCAGAGGCGCTGGGCATTTTAGAAAAAATGCACATCATAAAAGGCGATGTTTTTAAATTCATGAGACAAAGCAGAGATCAGTACGATTTCATTTTTGCAGGCCCTCCCTATGCTTTGCAAAACATTGATGACTTGCCAATGCTGGTGTTTGAAAAAAACATGCTGAAACCGGAAGGAATTTTTGTGTTGGAACATACTCCGCGCAACGATTATCAAAATCATCCACGTTTTACCCGAATAAAAAATTACGGCACTACGGTTTTTAGTTTCTTTACCCAACCAACCGAATAAACTATGCAACGCATCTGCTTATTTCCCGGCACCTTCGATCCGATAACCAAAGGACATGTGGATGTGATAAGCCGTGCGGTTTCTTTATTCGACAAACTGATTATCGGTATCGGTACCAATTCTTCAAAGCAACCGATGTTTAGCGTAGAGCAACGTTGTGGCTGGATAAGAGAAATATTTAAAGGGGATGAACGCATCGAAGCCATTGGTTATGGTGGATTGACGGTAGATTATTGCAAGCAAATCGGTGCACAATACATTTTACGCGGCATTCGCTACATCAGCGACTTTGAATACGAGAAAGCTATTGCAGATATGAACCGCATGTTAGCGCCAGAAATCGAAACAATTTTCCTAACCTGCTCTCCTGAATACTCCACGATCTCCTCTACGCTTGTACGCGATGTGATACGCAATAACGGAAATGTTAGTTTGTTTGTGCCGGAGGAAGTGAAGTTTTGAATTTTGGTAAATTATCTCGCCATATAAAAAACTGCCTCCTTTCTGCATCTATGCCCTGCCGGTATACTCTCACCAGGATTGCTACCAACTTTCATAAAATCATTCACAAGGCGATACCTGTGCCATCAGTATTTTATAGTAATGTTTTTGACCGCACAATATGAATGGCGCAATTAACATTTTGGAACATAAAAAATGGTTGGCATAAATATAAACTGGAAGTTTAGACAGTCGGATATGTGCCACCTAAAATAGATGAACGAGCAATAGATTTATACCAAGATATGCTTAGAGAAGATAGGTATAGCGACTATATCTGCAAAGAAGATGGACAATGGCGAAAGAGTATGCTTTATAATCATTCGGGCAAACTCATTTTAGTATTGCCTGATTATTTTTTTCTTGGTTGGTATCATACCAAGGCACTTTTTAATAAAGATGTAGCGGTCATCCAAAGATTCTACAATGATGGATTGGGTAACAACTTATTCCATCTTCATAAAGGCTTAGTTTTTACAGAAGACTTTAAACAAGTGGATAGCCAGATCTTTAGCGACGCATTTGTTCAGGTAAAAAACCAGGAAGATAAATATGGGCTTATCGATCTTGTTGGGAATATCATTGTGCCTTGCGAATTTGAGAATGCAGAACCAACGGATATTGCAAACATTTGCCACTTCATGACTTTTTACAAGGAAGGGGAAACATACTATTACATACCGCACGATAGAATCTATCCTCATGATAAAGCTGTAGAAGCCGAGATAATTTATAACGAAACATATAGCTCAACTGTTGAAATAGTGATGATAGAAAAGGACGGAAACGGCATGTGGAGTTTTGTTTTTTCACGCTATAATTATATGACAAGAAAAATGGAGCTTTTTGAATTAGGATTCATTTCTTACAATAAACCAGAAATGTATTATGGCGACAGGGGAGTATGGTATAGGGATTCGGAAAAATTAAAACACTGGGATTTTAATATGCTATAGCTTATGGCAGGACTGCTCGTTCGCTAATCCCCATTATGTGGAAAGGTTATGATTGTATTTCAGATGCCTATTTGTGTTGCAAAGTATATTGAACGTACCTTTACCCTCTTAAATTTTTAAACAATTAAACAGTAGATAAAATGGCGGCCGTATTCACAGATGCAAATTTCGACAGTGAAGTTTTACAAGCAGATAAGTTATCGGTAATTGATTTTTGGGCTCCCTGGTGCGGACCATGTCTTGCGCTCGGACCTACCATTGAAACACTTGCAAAGGAATATGATGGCAAGGTAAAAATCGGCAAAGTAAATGTTGATGAAAACCCTCAGCTTTCTATCAATTATGGCATTACTTCAATTCCGGCTGTATTGTTTATTAAAAACGGACAAGTGGTAGATAAGCAAGTTGGCGCCGCGCCTAAGAGCGTTTTTGAAAAGAAAATCCAACAGCATCTCTAGTAAGTAACAACCTAAGTTTTAAAAGCCGTCTCAAAACATTGAGGCGGTTTTTTGATTTAAGAGAATTTGCCTACTGCATTAATAATCTATAGAAATCTCTTCAAAACCAAAACTGCCCCGGTCGTCCGGGGCAGCTTGATGTTTGGATCATTTGAAAATGGTCAGTTGCTATTCTTTCGTCACTTTGATGGTCTGACTGTGATCGCTGTCATTGTACTTGATC
>CALMWT010000110.1 GCA_937870855.1 uncultured Taibaiella sp. | reverse complement strand
CTGGAAAAAAAGAATATTTTAGGTAGCTTGGTAGTTGTGCAACAGGGACATGGAAGATTTGCAGCACAACTACAACCAATTAGATGCAAGGGATAAATTGATATTCTTTGAACGGCTGTTAAGGTATGCCATGCCGACACAGGCAGCAATAAAAGCAGATATTGATATAGAGGAACGACAGCCACAGACGTTAATCATAGGAGGCAGGAAATTTGCACAGCTAAAAGATGTAGCGGATTATATAAATTCTTAGGGCAAGGGATTAACAGCAATCAAGTGAATTAGTACAGTTTTTGCAAAAAAAACCGCTACAAGAAAAAGCCCGTTTTACCGTCTTTTTTCCATTAATTTTACAAATACCGCTACATTACCGCTACACCAATAGTCTGAAAGTATTGATAATAAAGGAAAGTATTGTTCCTGTTCTGGGCACAACACCACCTTTCACGAGGTGGTTTTTTTATGCCTTACTTACGCTGCGATAACATGAACTTCGCGCAATTTCTTCCACCCAGCGTCCCGGTCTCTCATCATGTAACGCCCTCATTTTGTATGCTGCCTTTTCAGCGATTTAGTATGAGAACGTACACGCCTACTTTGAATTTTTTAAAAAGACTATAGTTTTTTATGAAATGGAACTAATAATATTCTTAACTTGGCAAGACCGAAAGCCCAGTTCTCTTTTTAAGGAAGCTGGGATTTTTATTTTTTAAAAGATCTGCTTATGTAAAAATGGATACTTCACTTCTTACTATCGCAATTTCACACTTATAAAATGTGAGCTTCCGCGGTAACAAAATCGTTGTACGAACAAAAACAAAAGGGGTAGCCGAAAACCGTTTTAGAGTAGGCAATTTGCAAAATCTAAAAGACAAAATTCATGAGCAATGATTTTACACTTTTGAAAAACAAGAGTTGGTGGCATGTCCTCTTATGCCTCCCCTTTGTTTTGTGTGGGGTATCGTTGAATGCGCAGACCTACACTTTTACACCTGCCGGAGCCACAGGCATTAATGGTCCGAGCCAGACACAGATAACCAACGCTTACAGTTCCACAAACTTAGCAGGAGCTGTTACAGTGTCGGGGGGTATTCAAAGCTGGACTGTTCCGGTTGCAGGGTTGTATAAGATTGAAGTTTATGGTGCTAAAGGTTATGGACCTTTTGCCGGAC
This sequence comes from uncultured Taibaiella sp., assembly GCA_937870855.1. GTDB lineage: Bacteria > Bacteroidota > Bacteroidia > Chitinophagales > Chitinophagaceae > JAFIGV01. Next base: position 227 of record CALMWT010000110.1, on the reverse strand, counting down.
GTGGAGCGTATATGAGTGGTGAATTCAACTTCAACGCTTCCGACGTTTTGAAAATATTGGTTGGTCAGCAAGGCGGTTGTTGTGTAGTAAGTGGCACACAACAATTTGGTGGCGGTGGTGGTTCCTTCGTTGTAACGAATACTAATACCCCGCTTATAGTTGCCGGAGGTGGCGGTGGGGTAAACGGAGCCACCTCTATCCCCACGCATTCAGACGCTAATATTACT
>CALMWT010000109.1 GCA_937870855.1 uncultured Taibaiella sp. | reverse complement strand
TCGTAGCCTTCATCGCTGTCGGGCTTTTTTAGTTCTTTCAATATCTTCTTTACTTCTTGCTCTACTTCTTGCCGGAAGTAAGGCGCCATACCTTCATGATAGTCGAGCTTGTGGTATTTGAGCTTTATGGGTTTAGCTTTTAGTTTTTCTGCTTCCTCACCTCCTATAAAACCGTACTTCACCATTTGCCCCAGCACTACGTTCTTTCTTCTTGCAGCATTGTCGGGGTTGCGGCGCGGATTGTAAAGTGTATTGCCTTTCAGCATTCCTATGAGAACTGCGGCTTCATCAACTGTTACTTTATCGGGTGTTTTGCTGTAGAATGTGAGCGAGGCGTTTTTGATTCCATACACGTTGTCTCCAAAGGGAACGGTATTGAGGTATAAGGTGATGATTTCGTTTTTCGTAAGGTTTCGTTCAAGTTTTACGGCAAGCACCCACTCTTTAAGTTTTATAAAAGGAAGGGTAAAGAGATTGGCATTCTTACGCGGAAAAAGATTTTTAGCAAGCTGCTGTGTCAATGTGCTACCACCACCTTCTTTACCAAGAAAAGCTACCGCGCGCAATACCGCAATACCATCAATACCTGAGTGGTCGTAAAAACGAGCATCTTCTGTAGCAAGTAGCGCGTTTAGTACATTAGGCGATATTTCTTCAAACTTACTGGTAGAACGGTCTTGTATATAATAACGGCCAATTACTGTTCCATCTGCTGCAAGCACTTCGGAAGAAAGCGCGCTGCTTGGATTCTCAAGTTCCTTCATGGAAGGCATGTAGCCCAGCAATCCCAGATTGACCATAATGATCAGGAGATTGAACACAATTACACCAATCCAGAAGACACGCCAAAGCATACGCACAGGTTTGCTACGCTGCGATTGCTTTTTGTGCTGATGAATATGCTTTATCCTTTTGGTTTCCTTCTTTTGGGCCATACGAATTGCAAATCTAAAAAAATTGGGAAAGGGTTATCGTTAATGTTTATTTCGAGGTTTCGCACAGAGTACACCGAGAAACGGAGGGCACAAAGCACAATGAATACATCTCTATGCCTCTAAACCTCTGCATCTCTGTGTGAAGCAAAATATTTATAGTGAATTATCCGAAGTTTATTCCTTGTCTTCTTCCTGCCGCACATAAAAACTCACTGTCTTTAATGGATTGATAAATCCTGCAAATCGTTTTCCTGCTTTTATCTTTGAACGAAGCTTTGCAATAAATGGTTTTAAAAATCCTGCAACAGTTTGTTGTTCGAGTGCGGTGAGGGGTTGTTTTGCATATTTCTGTTTCAGGTAAATGTTCATAAAGGGAGTGAACGAAGTACCAAACTGCGGATCAATTTCTTTGCTTGCATATTGCATAGGCGTTAATTCACCTCTATAAATACCCACCTGATGCAGCCAGAATGTTGCAGCGCGGTATGCCCAATAAGATTTTACATTGGGCGCAGCACTATTATAACGCACCACATAATACCGGAAGATGAGTGTTGGCAGCAATAGCAGGAAGATAATTATAGAAACAACTACTACCCCTATCGTCCATAAAACACGTTCAAAACTTACTTTCTCTTCTGGCTTTTGCGTTTGCGGTTTTTCTTCCGGTTTAGAAAGGTCTTTGCGTTTCAGATATACTTCGTCAACAGGTGCAGGATTTGGAAAGCGTTTAATTATCTGATTGCCCGTTTGATTTCCTGCTTCCATTTTTTTGAAAGCCTCTGCATAAGAAACGGCAGTTGCATTTTCTCCTTTTTCAATACTTGCCAACGGCACATCCAGACTATCTTTTTTTACACTGGCAATTTTCATGTCCATCGTTACAGCAACAGGTGTTTCCAACTGATATTCTTTATCATGAAATACCATTTGCCTGATTTGGAAAGTCATCAGCTTTTTTAGCGTATCCACATCCTGCACAATACCCGTTGCTGCAAGCCATGCGCGTGGTGGTTGCATAGGTGGTGTACCATCAGGTTTCGGACTTTCCTGTGCATCGCTATTGCCAACTGTAGTATCGAAATCGAGCCAGCCGTAACCTGGAAAATAGACTTGCACCCACGCATGTGCCTGATCTGCGTAATACCAATACCAGCCTTTGTTTTTATCACTTCTATCAACCGTAAGAAAACCTACTGCAATGCGCGAAGGAATTCCCAAAGCACGTAGCATAAACAGCGTTGCTCCTGCATAATAAGCGCAATAACCTTTTCTGTTTTCAAACAAAAAATAACTCAGCTTCGATGCACTCGGTATGTCGGGTACACCGGGATTATCAGTGTACTTAAACAAGGGTTCTCCGTTTTCATCCTTCGATAAAAACCAATCGCGGATAGCAAGCACTTTATCAACAGGCGTTTTTGATTTCTCAGTTACTTGTTTTGCAAGATTTGCAATGTTTTGAAACTTTACATCCTGTGGCATGAAGGTGTAGTAGCTCATAAACTTATTGTCCATGCCCTGATAGGAAGTTACTTTTCGCAACACCTCAAACCGCTGCGCCTGAAACTTGTGCAGTTCTTTATTTTCTTGGGGATTGTAAATGAAGTACGCGCTATTCAATTCCGATACATATCCCTTTGCTCTGAATGCAGTTTTAAACTCGTCTTTAAAATCTTTTTCGATAGTAATGGGCTGTACAAAAAAGCCGGTATGCGGTGCCACATAAGTAGTAGGCGAAAGCTGCTTGCTATACACCTGAATTTCCACCGTTCTTCTCAGCTTTTCTCCCAAACTGTTTTTTATTACCGAAGAATCTGTTTTAGTAGTGAACAAAGGAATTTTAGAAGGATCAGGTTCAAAAAGATCGTTGTAAGGAATGGTGGAATCGCGCTCAAAAGTTTCTGTAAGCGTATCGAATTTAGTGTAGTAAAATGCGGTGAGATAAAGTGGGTTTGGAATTTCAGTATTAGGGAAAAAATTGTCAATATACGCAGCAAACAAAAGCTCGTTGCTTCTGCCCAAAGAACTTTGCAAACGCGAATAATCTTTAAGATCAAACGTCCCGTCTTTCTTCTGATTGAGCATTGAGTTTTTACCCGCCTTTCCACCACCGCCATAGTTGGCTACTGTTTCTTCAATCTCCGTTTTCATAGAGAAATAAACGCCCGCCAGTATCAGCGCGGCAAGCACAGAAAAGATGGCAAGTCTGCGTGAAAGAAACCACCAGAACCGCTGCGACTTGTCTTTGTAACTATATATCTGCTCGGCGGTGAAAATGATATAAACAGAGTAAAGTAGTGCTGGCGCAAATGCTTGCATCAGGTGAAAAACTGTATCGGTTTTCGACTTTGCAATGAGGAAAATACAAGCACACAACAGCGTCACCGCCACCACCACCGACCAATATCTTAACCGAATAAATCCCCAACCTATCATCCAGCCTGTAGTAAAC
>CALMWT010000108.1 GCA_937870855.1 uncultured Taibaiella sp. | reverse complement strand
ACCCTCATCTGCACTCATACCAATTACATCGGGCACATTGGTTTCTACATTACCAAAACCTTCGCCAATCACTAAGTCAATTTTGCTTCCCTGCGGCACCATGTCACCGGCTTTTATAGGCCGACCGAGATACAACATATCCAGCACGGTTCCTTTGGCATAATCGGGACGATGGATAGTATCGCCCAACGCAAGTTTACTGCTACCCAAAATCAGCACAGCGCTTCTGTAGGAAAGATCAGTAAGCTTGGGCATAGGCGTTAAGGGTGGCTCCGCTTTGTTGACTGTGAGAAAAATAGTTCTTCCTTTTTTCACTACTGCATTTACATCCGGCATTTGCGATAGCACCACAAAAGGCTTTTTATCAGGGTCGTAAGAAGAGTCAACTTCTACTTCAAATCCCATACGCTCCAGGGTTTCGTAAGCCTGTTTCAGGTTTTTGTCAATCACTTTGGGTACTTTTTCTTCACTTCCATGCCGGGTTAGCAAACCCAGACTTGAGAAAAATACAAAGTACAGGCCTGCACAAACCAGCAGAACGAGCACAAGGTTGAATACAAAAGAATTTTTCAGGTTTTTGTCCATACACAGTGGGGCAAAGGCTGCAATGTAAAAACTTTATTGTGAAACGTTCTTTAAAGAGTCTTCTAGAAGATCACCATAAAAGTCCATAAGAGATTTACCGGCGGCGCGAACCTGCTGTGGCACAATGCTGTTTTCGCTTTGTCCGGGCATAGTATTCACCTCAAGAAAAAAGAGTTTGTTCGTTTCTTTTTGCAGAATAAAATCCATCCGTACAATTCCGCGACAATTAAGATGGCGGTAAATATAAGATGCCTTTGTTTTGAGTTGCTCGTGTATGTCTTCCGAAATATCGGCAGGCGTAATTTCATTGGTTACACCAGGTGTGTATTTTGCTTCGTAATCAAAAAATTCATTCTTGCTTACTATTTCTGTAGGAGGAAGTGTTTGAAGATAAGAACCGATTCTGTAAACACCGATGGTTAACTCTCTGCCTTCTATAAACTCTTCGATCAACACCTGATTATCTTCCTTAAATGCTTTTTCAATAGCAGGCATAATTTCCTCCACCGACTTCACTTTACTTACCCCCAAACTCGAGCCGCTTTCATTGGGCTTCACAAACAAAGGAAACCGTAGCTGTTCCAGTATCGCTCCAATATTATATGGTTCACTTTTTATCAAATGGACAGAGTTGGCAATGCCCACCACGTTAAAGTTCTTCACCACTTTGTTGCAATAACTTTTATTGAATGTCAGCGCCGAAACAATGGAATTGCAAGTGGTGTAAGGAATTTGCAGCATGTCAAGATAACCCTGCATTTTGCCATCCTCGCCCGGAGTGCCATGAATAGCAATGAAAGCACAATCGAACTGAACTTTCTCCTTACCAACCGTCAAAGAAAAATCATTTTTATTCACTTCTATTTTCTCACCATCTTCTCGTTCATACCACCATCCATCGCGGCTTACCACAATTTTATAAGTGTTGTAGAGATCAGGATTGAGATTTTTTTCGATGGTCTTTGCTGTCTGTATAGATATTACATACTCGCCGGAATAACCGCCGGCAAGCAGGGCAATATTTTTCTTCTCCATGTACAAGTGAAATATGGTCGCTAAGGTAATGGATTAGTTGAAAGTAGTCAGTCGTTGGATGTTATAAAATTTTCCCCAACAAACATTACCCTACCCTATCGTCAAGAAGCAGCTTTTTGAGCAACACTATCTGGCCGAGATGGTAATGCGTATGTTCAATAATTCCATGCAGATTGCGGAAGTAGTTACCATACTTTTCATTCGTAAAATATTCTTCGAGCTTGCTGTCAGGTAATTGCTCTATCAATCCGGCAAAAGTTTCCGCCTCCTCCCACACTTTAGTAAGAAAGGCTTGCCACTCTGTCTCGCTTTCAAACTGCGGATGATTGAAACTGAGTTCATCCTTTGCATTAAGCGGCGCACCTTGCAATACTTTCAATACCGCGTCGATGTAATAATTTATGTGAAAAACAAGTGTAGCTATCGTATTGAACGAATGAATTTTGGTGGTGGCTTGCTCCAATGTTACATCTTGCAAGGTGTCCTGGAGATTTACCGTTGTCCAGTTTCCACCAAAATGAACATCTCTCAGGTGCTTTGCTATTTGCTAGTTCAATGACATAACTTATCGAGGTGGCTTTCGTGGTCCTTTAAATGGCTTTTTTCTTTTAGGCTTTGCAGCGGTAAATGAAGCTGTAGGAGTAGGTCCGAATTCTTCCGGCACCTTTAGCATTTCAATATGCTTATCCAATAGTTTTTCAATCTGGGCAAAACGCCTTTGTTCTTTTTCGGTAACAAAAGTATAAGCAGTTCCTTTTGATGCCGCCCTGGCAGTCCGACCTATGCGATGAATATAATCCTCTCCGTCGTGAGGCACATCGTAGTTAATAACAAGGTCAATGTCTTCTATATCTATGCCCCGGCTAATAATATCAGTTGCTATTAAAATTTTGATCTTTTTGTTTTTAAAATCAAGCAATACCTGTTCTCTTTCCTGCTGTTGGAGATCGGAATGAATTTGCTGCGCTGAAAAATTTAACTGGCGTAATTCGCCTGCCAGTTGCTTCACGCTTTGCTTACTTGAACAAAAAACGACTACGCTCCCAAACTCCTCTAACTTGAGAATATGCTGCACTAAACGCTGCTTCTGCGGTTCAAAAACCAGAAAAGCGCCCTGTCTTATTTGTTCCGGTGGTTTTGAAATGGCAATGTTTATAGCCACAGGATTTACCAAAATAGTATTGGCGAGCTTGCGCATTTGTGGCGGCATTGTGGCTGAAAAAAACATGTTTTGTCTCTTCTTCGGCAATACGTTGATTATTTTCATCAGGTCTTCATAAAAACCCATATCAAGCATTCTATCCGCTTCGTCGAGTACGAGGTATCTGAGTCCATCAAATTTTAGATAGCCCATTTTCAGGTGCGCAATCAACCGGCCAGGCGTACACACTACTATATCCGCACCAGTGGTAAGCGCCTTTCTTTCATTGGCAAAAAGAGCACCATCGTTGCCACCATACACCGCTATAAAACTCACAGGCGTGTAGTAGGCAAGTCCTTCAAGCGTCTGTGTAATTTGTATCGCTAACTCTCTTGTAGGAACAACAATCAACGCATTGATCTCTCTCTCGGAATGATGTTCGGAAAGCAGTTTTTGGATTAAGGGCAACAGAAATGCCGCCGTCTTTCCCGTGCCTGTTTGGGCTGCTGCTATCACATCCTTTCCTTCTAAAATACAAGGTATCACTTGCTCCTGCACGGGGGTAGCAACATCATATCCCATCGCTTCGATACCATCGAGCAAGTCATCGTCAAAATCAAAATCTGTAAAGTACAATCTTATAAAATGTTTCGACTAAGGTACGTATCCGTAGCACTTTTGCGATTTATCCGCAAGAGAATAAATCTTGATTACCATTGAAAGCGCTGTGGGGAGCATAAAGGGAGACTTGGTAATACTCGTAAAACATATTAGTGGTGGCTTATTACCAAAGGACTTTTGCCTTGTAAAGTTCAAAGTTCCTGTCTTTAGAAATCAGTTTCAGCCCATTGGTGAAGCTTTGAGCAATGATAATTCTGTCAAATGGGTCTCGGTGGTGGAATGGCAAAGGTGGAGACAGTCAGTGTGTCCTCAAAGCTGATGGGCAGCACCTCAAAACCATTTTCTACTATTTGTCTGCTAATTTGGTTGAATGGTGTTTTTAGCTCCAACTTGCCCAGGCTAATTTTGTTAGCAATTTCCCACAAGGAAGCAATGCTCACAAAGTTGATGGTATTGTCTGCTTCAATAGCTGTTCTTGCAGTTTGTGAAAGTTCTGGGTCACCATTGATATACCAGATGATGGTATGTGTGTCCAATAGATTTTGCCACATCAGTGTATGTATTCCTTGAAATCATCCAATGGCTCATCAAAGTCAGGCTTCATAACGAACATGCCTTTCCCACTGCCATATCTGGGCTTTTTCTTCTCGAGTGATTTCTTTCGCTTAGTTGCCAGGAAGTCAACAAAGTCGGAAACTTCTGCTTTTAAGTCGTCCGGAGGTCGCCAATTTGCTATATAAGGTTAAGTTGTCCACTACATCTCTATTTACCTTTCAAATTTAAGCAATCTTGTTCAAGGGGTTTCACCATCTCCTTCCCAAATTAGCAAGTCATATTTCCCGATTTTGGAAATGCAGTGATTTGTGCAACGGTAGCTTTGCACCACTAAAAATTTAAAACCTTCTATGCAGCAAAAATTATTACTTGCTATTGGCATCACTGCTACGCTATTTGCTTCTTGTAAAAAAGATGATGACAACAACCCCATCATTGCGCAAAAAGTGCCATACACTTCCTTAACGCCTACTACCAGCTACTTCAATACTTTCAGAGGGGCAGACAGCAATACAACAGTTGATTTTAGCGGACAAACCACACGCATCAGCATGTTGGCGGAAATGGATGCGTATATGAAAACGGGTATCAACAGCGAAGTGAAAGCAGCGCAATTGAAAGATATGTTCGTTCATCAAAACAGTCCGTTTAATGCGGCGGCTTTGAATGCAGCATCAGATAAGACGATTGCTTCTAAAACTGCTGCTTCGTTTTCTACCGTTGATGCAAATGCAGAGCGCACACGCTTCAACTCATGGTTTGATGCTATTGCAGGGGCAAGCCTTTCCAACAACCAAACTGCGGCTATGGGTAACGCAGGTTTGCTGGATGGAAAATATCTGGTTGATGCTAAAGGTTTTGAATACGGTCAGTTCATTCAAAAAGGATTGATGGGCGCTATGATGCTCGATCAAATCAGCAACGTATATCTCGGCAACGAAAAAATGAGCGCTGATAATAAGGCAATCGTTTCCGGCAAGAACTACACGCAAATGGAACATCACTGGGATGAGGCTTATGGCTATCTTACAAAGAACGATTACTTCCCTAAGAAAGACCGTAACGATGCTACGAAGTGGCTGGAGTCTTACCTCGGAAATTATGTTCGTCAGGTGAACGGTGTGTATGGCGATCCTGCTGCGGTTTATATGGCTTTTCTGAAAGGACGTGCAGCGATTGTGAACAGTGATATGACTACGCGTAATGAGCAAATTTCCATCATCCGCCAGTCGCTTGAAAAAGCAGTAGCAACAATAGGCATCAGCTATTTGAACAAAACAAAAACTGCAACAAGCGATGGCGCACGTTTTCATTCCCTTTCAGAAGGTGTTGGTTTTATTTACTCCCTTCGCTTTGCGCATGACGCTAAGATCAACAAAACGCTTTCCGATGAATTGCTGAATATGTTGATGAATAAACCAAATGGTTTTTGGGATTTGACCAATGCTGATATTGATGCGGTAAGAAATCAAATTGCAGATGCATTGGGCATTAACAGAGAAGCTGTAGTTAATCACTAATTGTGCTGTTGGTTTAAAAAAAAAACAAAGCGGTTATGAGCATAACCGCTTTACACTATTAAATGAGAGACCATGAAAAAACTTCTTCTTGCTTTTGGAATGATTACTGTTTTGTTCCCTGCCTGTACTAAAAAAGACAACGGCAACAATGACAACAACGATCTGAATAGAAAGAACATGTTGAGCAATTATGCGGAAAACTATGTGATTCCCGCTTATGCAAACATGCTCGGTAAGCTTACTGAATTGAAGACCAAAACTGAATCGTTTACTGCCACACCCAACGAAGCAAACCTTGATGCTTTACAGCAAAGCTGGCGGGAAGCTTATACAATTTGGCAACGTACCGAAATGCTGGAATTTGATCCGGCGGAAGATGCTTCGCTGCGGATGTACATGAACATTTATCCGGTTTCGGTTACTAAGGTGAATAGCAATATTGCATCAGGAACTTATAATCTTGAAGCGTTTGGCAGCACCGATGTACAGGGTTTTCCTGCATTGGATTTTTTGTTGAATGGTCTTGCAGCTACGAACGCAGACATTGTGGGTTTTTACATAACCGATCCTTTGGCACAAAACCGTAAAAAGTATTTGCAGGATGTGGTGAACAAAATGGTTGAGAAAACGCAAACAGTGAATAATGCCTGGGCTTCTTATAAAACTACTTTTACAGATCGCACAGGTACGGATGTGAACAGTTCGCTTTCTAAAATGGTGAACGCTTATGTGCTTTACTATGAAAGGTATTTGCGCTCAGGAAAAATTGGTTTGCCCGCTGGCGCAATGACGGGTAATGCTTTGCCACAACTTACGGAAGCTTATTACACACCTTCTCTTTCCAACGAGCTTGCAAAAACTGCACTGAATGCCGTAAGCAATTTTTATGAAGGAAAAAGCTACGATGGCGCTACAGATGGCGCAGGCATAAAAGACTATCTCGCGTCAATAGGTACAATGGATAAGGACAAACTGATGTCCGATATTATTTCAGACGAAATGAATGAAGCAATTACTGCACTGAATAATCTGAATACACCCATTAAAGAAGCGGTTGTAAATAATCGTCCGGCGGTGCTTGGTCTTTACGATCAGTTGCAGGATGTAGTTCCTCTACTAAAAGTGGATATGGTTTCTGCGTTTGGCATTTCTATCACTTATGTGGACAATGACGGCGATTAATTAACATGACCTACAATCTCAAAAATATTTTTTCTAAAAGCTATTTGGGCAAGCCGGTTTACTCGGCTGCTCTTGCTTTTTTTAGAATTGTTTTTGGACTGATGATCTTTGGCGGCATCGTTCGTTTTTGGCTCAAAGGATGGATCGAAGAATTATACATTCAGCCTAAATTCTTTTTTCATTACTACGGCTTTGAATTCATCCAGCCTCTTGGATCTTACACCTATGCACTTTTCATCGTTTGCGGGTTGAGTGCATTGATGTTTGCACTAGGACTGTTTTACAGAATAGCTGCATTGCTTTTGTTTTTAAGTTTCACCTACATTGAACTTTTAGACAAAACCAATTATCTCAATCATTACTACTTCGTAAGTCTGGTTTTGTTTTTAATGATGTGGTTACCTGCTCATGTAAATTTTTCAATAGACGCATGGCGCAAACCTTCGATCCTGAAAAGGCAAATCCCCTTATGGACAGTGGGAAGTATAAGATTGATGCTGGGAATTGTGTATTGCTATGCAGGTCTTGCAAAGCTCAACAGCGACTGGTTGCTCGAAGCAATGCCTTTGCGCCTGTGGCTTCCTGCTAAAAACGATATGCCGATAATAGGTTCCTTATTCAATGAAGTTTGGGTGGCGTATTTATTTAGTTGGTTTGGCGCTATCTACGATCTTACTATTGCGTTCTTTCTGCTTAATAAAAAAACAAGACCGTTTGCTTATGTGACTGTCATTGTTTTTCATGTAATGACATCGCTTTTGTTTCCGATTGGGATGTTTCCCTACATCATGATTTTGGCAACGCTTATTTTCTTCGACAGTAAATCAATTGATGCATTGTTTTCAGGAATGAAGCAACGATTTTCGCAACTTCCCATTGCAGCGAGTAACACCGCATTTGGTTTTGCGCCGCGCTCACAAAAATTTCTGACGGTTTTATTTGTATGCTTCTTCAGCTTTCAGTTAGTTTTTCCGTGGCGGTATTTGTTGCATAAAGGAGAATTGTTTTGGACAGAAGAAGGCTATCGTTTTTCATGGCGTGTGATGCTAATGGAAAAAATGGGTTACGCGCAGTTTGTGGTGAAAGATGCGGCAACGGGAAAAACCGTAGCTGTCAACAACAACGATTTTCTTACAAAGAACCAGGAAAAAATGATGGCAACGCAGGCAGATTTCATGCTGCAATATGCACACATGTTGCGCGATTATTTTAGACAACAAGGAATGAAGGAACCAGAAGTACGAGCAACGGTTTATGTAACGCTCAATGGAAGACGCAGCCGTTTGTTTGCAGATACAACCGTAAATCTTGCAAAAGAATACGATTCATTTAGAAACAAAAATTGGATACTCGCTTACAGCGATAAGATATATGGGCTTTAGAGTTTGTTTGCTTTGCGCTTGTCTATGTCCTGTCCTTTCTGAGGCGCAGGATACCACCAAGCGTTTGCAGGAAGTAGAGATAAAAGATAACAGGAAGAGCAATTTCGGACACATGTATCAGGTGGATGGGATGAAGATTGCAGCCGGAAAAAAATCGGAAGTGATCAATGTGGAAATGCTCAACGTAAATAAAGCAACCAACAATGCACGTCAGGTTTATGCAAAAGTTGCGGGACTGAATATTTTTGAGAATGATGGTTCCGGTTTACAACTAAGCATCGGCGGCCGTGGACTTGATCCTAACCGTACTGCCAATTTCAATGTTCGCCAAAATGGTTACGACATTAGTGCAGATGCACTCGGTTATCCTGAAAGCTACTACACGCCTCCTGCAGAAGCGCTAAAGAAAATTGAGATTATTAAAGGCGCAGCAAGTTTACAATTCGGAACGCAATTCGGTGGCTTGCTCAACTTTGAAATGAAACAACCCGAAGACCGCAGCAAAAAATTCGGAGTGGAAAGCAAACAAACTGTTGGGTCATTCGGTTTCTTTGGGTCATTCAACAGCATTGGCGGAACAGTTGGAAAACTCAGCTACTATGCCTACGCACATTATAAACGCGGCAATGGCTGGAGACCTAACAATGGCTTTGAATCGTTTAATGGTTATTTCGATTTGCACTATCATTTCAATGAAAAGCACATGTTCGGAATCGAGTACAGCCATCTGCAATATTTATCGCAGCAGCCCGGCGGACTCACCGATAAAATGTTTCAGGATGATCCGAGACAAAGTAACCGAGCACGCAACTGGTTTGCTGTAAACTGGAATCTTCTCGATCTTGAATGGGATTACCATATTTCTTCACGCACTCGTTTACAAACAAGAGCTTTCGGTTTGATAGCTGAAAGAAATGCAATAGGCTTTCGCCAAAACAGACCCGACCAGTATGATGATGGCAAAGCGCCGCGCGATTTGCTGAAAGGCAATTTCAAAAACATGACGCTCGAATCGAGGCTATTGCATCGTTATTCTATCGGCAACAAAACAATGAATTTATTGACCGGTGTGCGTGCTTATAAAGGACAGAGCACCAGTATGCAGGGAAATGTAGTAAATGGAAGCAGCGCGGATTTCAATTTTCCTGTTAGTGAAGCAACTGAAATGCTTCATGACTATGAATACCCGAACGTGAACTATGCTTTTTTCGCTGAAAATATTTTTCGCATTACGGACAAGTGGAGTATCACACCGGGCATTCGGATAGAATATATCAATACGAGTGCCAACGGCTCTTTCAATACCCGCTATAAAGACAATGCAGGAAATACCATTCTGGATAGTATTACTTATGAGAACTTGCAACGGCCACGCAGTTTTTTCATAGGCGGTGTGGGCAGCAGTTATAAATTCAATCCATTGCTCGAAGCTTACGGAAACATTTCACAAAACTATCGGTCAGTTACTTTCAGCGACATCCGAACTACTAACCCTTCGTTTGAGATTGATCCGAATATTTCAGATGAAAAAGGATACAGCGCAGATTTAGGATTGCGCGGAACTTTTAAGGACGTTATCCGCTTCGATGTAAATGGCTTTTATCTTTTTTACGGCAACAAGATTGATGAGTATTGGGCAACAAAAGGAAATATGGTGATCCGCAAGCGTGGCAATGTGGGAGCAGCACGAATCTATGGGATGGAATCTTTTTTAGAAATGGATGTACTCAAACTTTTCAAAGTAAAAAACGAAAATTGGACTACTGCGGTATATTCAAACCTTACGCTCACCAAATCTGAATACACTGAAAGTCCTATTCCAAATGTGCAGGGAAGTTCGGTGCAATACGTTCCGTTGATCAATTGGAAAACCGGCGTTCAGGCTTCCTGGAAGCAATTCAAACTCACCTGGCAATTCAGTTACCTAAGCGAGCAATATGCAGATGCAACCAATGCAAAAGAAGGAGATTATTCCGCAGTGAATGGAATGATTCCCGCGTACCGTCTTATGGATCTATCTCTTGGCTGGAACTTGCGCTGGCTTAGCATTGAAGGCAGCATTAATAATCTCACCAACGCTGCTTATTTCACCCGCAGAGCTATTGGCTATCCCGGTCCGGGAATTATTCCGGGAGAAGGAAGGAGTTTTTATATGACTCTGGGTGTAAAAACATTTTGATATTTTCAAGAAAAAAATATTTTATTTTTCTTTTGGCATAAGGTTTGAAAGCCTTTACTTTTGCGCCTCTTAAACTATATACATTTTTATGAAAAAACTTACTTTGTCTATCGCTGTTGTAGCTGCAATGATCGCGGGATGTAAGAAAGACGATAAAGACCAAAGTCGTCGTGACATGATTACGGGAGCATGGACTATTTCCCAAGGCGGTACAGATGCTAACAATAATGGAATTATTGATGCAGGGGAAGTTGAAAATGCTTCAGACACTACCATGTCCGGTACAATGACATTCAATAACAATGGAACAGCAGCAGCAGTATTCAATGTTATGGGTCTTCCAATAGGACTTAGCGGTACCTGGGAACTTGTAAATAATGAAAATGCACTGAGAATGATTAGCACATTCGCTGGTAGTACAGATACATCGTACTTCGAGATTAAAGCCTTATCAACTTCAAATCTTACATTGCGCGACACACTTGGTGCATCAATGAACGATGCTTCATGGATCGTACTTAAGAAATAAGAAAAAAATCCTTAGATAGAAACCGGACTTGTTCCGGTTTTTTTTATTTTCCCCTTATGGATATAGCTCAAGCCGTTTCAACCATTGAATATAAAATTGCTACCGAATCGGAAAATTTTGAAGCGGGGCAAACAATAAAAATGGATATTAATTCCGATTGGCCGGCAGAAATAAAATTGGCTGAAGCATTACGCCGAAAGTATCCCTACATAACTCTTCGATACGATTATCAGGCAAACGGCGCAATCCAAATGATTATAGCCAACGAACGGCAATAAAACAAACAAAGCCCTGCATGAGGGCTCCGCAAATTATCTGCTGGTGAACGCTATTAATAAGTACGCTTAACTTTCACGGCCCGGTACGAGCGGGTAGCTTTTGCTCTGTCGTGCTTCATAGGATGAGATTTGGGATTGGCACTGGCACCCCGATAAGGATCTCTTGGAAAAGCACTTTTCTGACAAGATTGTAAAGTTGAAAAGCCGGCTACTGCAATGATTGAAAAAATCAAGAGGAATACTTTTTTCTTCATGAGGTCAAAATACAAGAGATTTCGGGAATTATCAAACAAAAACTATAAAAAATACTGCCGGATGAAATTCATCCGGCAGTTATAAATCAAAACACAATTATAGATAGAGGCGCGTTGTCTTACTCATCGTCTCCACCATCGTTAGAGCGGTAAGTAGGCTCGCCATTACCACGCATTTTTTTGGTTGCACCAAGAACGTAACCGAGACGGAATACCGGAGTTACATAAGGTGTAAGTGTAAACTCAGAAGATGTTCTGTTGTTGTCTCCGTTTGTGAAGTTTACAACACCATATCTGTTATAGCTTAAGCCCCAGCCCAATTCGATACCGGCATATACTTTAGGAAGGAAATAATAGTCCATTCCTGTAAAACCACGAAGTCCAAAACCAAATGCTCCCTGATCAATATTGTTATCAACTGGTCCATCAATCTTTGCACCCATTCTTGCATAACCAAGCATTACATCGGCACCAATGTAGGTGTTCAGACGCTCTGCAGGTTTGAATATTTTTTCAAAGCCCATGCCAACGCCAATGCCAAAATTATTCAAATTGGTATCTACTACTGGTCCATCCACACGCTGCGAATTATAAGAAATGTTCAAGAGAAAACGCAGTGCAGTGTTGTCGCTGGTAAACTTGCGAACCTTAAGCATCGGAAAGTAATTGCTGCTGGAAAAGTTGTTTGCGCCAATGTCCAAACCATTGTTCAGGTTCCATAGGAATCCATCATTCAGATCGAAAAGACTGCCGCCACCTAAATTGATGCGTGCTTGTGTTTCAACCAATACATCGCCTTTTCCAGGCATGTTAAATGTGCCGCGATCATTACGAATCTGCGCATCCGATTGTGAAGGAGCAACTGTCATTATCGCTCCGATGAGTAGTGCTGGAAAAATGTGTTTTTTCATTAGATAAACATTTGAGGACAAATATAATGCTCGATTAACAATTTCCTAATGACGTGGAAATTATGTTTTTGAAAATTGGTA
Source organism: uncultured Taibaiella sp. (assembly GCA_937870855.1). Taxonomy (GTDB): domain Bacteria; phylum Bacteroidota; class Bacteroidia; order Chitinophagales; family Chitinophagaceae; genus JAFIGV01. Next base: position 5,957 of record CALMWT010000108.1, on the reverse strand, counting down.
TTTCTTAGCGCTTCATCCAGGTTTTTGTGGTCAGCTTTATGCTTACCAACACTATCAGCAATGTGAATGCTGCGCCAACCATTAAAGAATAATCGCCAGCTTGTGCGTGAAGAAAAAAGTGCATTGAGCCAATCAAAGAACCATACACCACTAATTTTAATACCCAGTCTTTCAAAGGCAAGAGTTGTAGGAGCGGAACATTTATGAAACGGGAAGTATGCCAGAGATAATAAACCACTTGAATGTACGTGCTGATCACAAAGCTCAATGGCACACCCGGCAGCCCGAATATTTGATAGAATGGATACATTAAACCGAGCGCAAGCAAAAGATCGAGCACAGCACCTTTATTAATAATAGCTCCCTTATGCAAATGTTGGAGCATGGTGGTATAACTATAAGAGCGCAGCGGTAATACCAGAATTGCCATAAGAAAAACGGGAACAGAATCCTTGTACTTTTCGGTGAAGACCACATCAAAAATTTCGTGCGCAAAAAACCAAAGAAAGAAGAACAGAGGAAATACAATGCACGACAGTAATTTACCGGAATCCCGAAGCAATTTATACGATTGATAAGGATTGTTTTTTTTGTCGGATAACTGAAGGAGTAAAGAACTCGCAACCGCTCCCAGCAAATATGGTAACAGAGGCACTTCTGCAGATTGTGCGCCATTGAAGTAAACTGCAAATACACTTGCGGAAAGAAAGCTTGCAAGTATAAATTTATCTGCGTAACGGAAAAGAGTTTGGATAAGGTCGTAGAATCCTAAATGCAACCAAAGGCTGCGGGCTTTGGATAACTGCTGGTCCTGCGCGGAAACAGCCGCTACCTTTCTATAAACAATAATCGTGAGGCTCAGAAGAATAATGGCTCTAACTATTGAGCCTATCATTAACCCCAAAATCAGCAGATGCAGACTGTAGTTTTTGAGAAAGTGAATGTGCAGGAAAAGAAAGTAAACAGCATATAAAAAATTGACCGCAAGCAAACCTTTCATTTTCTGCGATGCCATAAGCATTGCTTCCTGCACAGCATGAATAGCATACAACAATAAAAACGGCACAAGCAACCAAATTCCTATTGCTGCATTGCGAAAAAAATAGCAAAATGCAGCCGCCCATAATAGCGCCCACATTGCATAAAGCAGTAAATGTTTGGTAGTAATTTTTTTGATAAAACCCTTTACGACATCTGCCGGATAGGTAATGATGGTGACGGGAAGTCCTGCATACACAAGGGTTCCAATCAATAAGAGTTTCACCCAAAAATCCTGGTAGATTCCGTAGTCTTCCTGAGAAAGATTTCTGGAATAAAGAATGAGTACAATAATGCCGGCAAAAGCAGGGAACAGCTTTATAAAGAAGATATAAGCAGCGTTTTTAAATACCGACTTATATACTGTTCCCTGTGCCAATAGTGCTGGTTAAGAAAATATGCTATAGTTCTGTTTGTTCTTCAATAACGGTATCTTCTTTCTTTCCTTTCACAGCTACATAGATGCCTGCAAGCAATAGCCCAATTAACACTATACTGCTGATCATAGCAATAGTATTTCCGGTGGCAAAGCTTTTAGGGCGAAAGTGGAAGTCAATTTTATGTTGCCCTGCCGGAATTTTGATAGCCCGCAATACATAGTTTGCCCGAAGTATTTCCACCTGCTTTCCATCTACATACGCTTCCCAACCGTGGGGATAATAAATATCGGAGAAAACTGCCACCCCACTCTGACTATTGTTCGACACATAGCTAAGATCGTTCAGTCCATATTTTGTAAGTTGGATAGACGCTACACTGTCTTTTCCAAACTGATAACCTGCCAATTGCTTTTCAAAACCGGAACGGATAATTGCAGTGCGCGATGGCTCAAAAGCGTTCGCAACCATGGCTGTATCGCCCAGAGCGGCGGCATTCAACATTTCCTCATCGGCTGTCTTTGCCCATTTTATTTCATTTACAAACCAGGCATTGCCAAGTGCGCCAGCATTGGGTTGGTAAACCGGAGCCTGTGCTTGCTGACCCGGCTGGAAAATGATGTATTTGGTATTGAGCATGTTAAGCACTTGTGCATTAAACTTACCTCCTGAATGGACACCACCCATTTGTATGTCTATCAAATCCTGATATATTTCCATTTTAGCGGGTGAATAGCCACCAATACACTTGTGGAAATAAGCCTGAGTTGCATCGTTGTAAACATTTTTAGAAAGGTCGAGCACGCGATAGTAAGGATCTTTATCCTGAAGTATTTGCTGATCTACCTGTCTTGGCTGAAATACATTTTCGTAATCCGAAGCGTCCTGATAATTGTCTTCATTCAGATAGTTGGAAGCGACAGACAAAATATCTATTACCACAAGCAATCCTATTCCACCAACCAATATATTTCTATTGATCTTCTCTTTATAAAAAGCCCAAATCAACCCTGCTGCAAGTAAAATATAAACCGCACTCGTCAGCGCACTTTTTGTAGCCAAAGCTGCACGATCTTCTTTCAATGATTTTATTAACTGCTCTGGTAATTGTGCATCAATTGCCGGATTGCTATAACTAAAAAACATGCTTCCACCTAGTCCAACAAGCACACATAAACCTGCCGTTATTCCTCCTGCCATCTTTACTTTCTTCCAAAGCTCTTCGCCTTTTATATGTCCGCGCAATATTTCCGTCAACCCCCACATACCCAACAGCGGAAACAACAACTGAGGAATAGAAAGTATAATGGTAGGCACACGAAACTTATTGTACATCGGCAGGTTGTCGAACAAGAAGTAATTAAATGTTTTAAAATGATCGCCCCAACTCATCATAATCGCTAAAACACACATAGCTACTATCCACCATTTATGCCCACTGCGTACCACAAATATTCCCAGCACAAAAAGGAAACAAATAACTGCCCCAAAGTATTGTGGCCCTGCAATTCCCAAATTCTGTCCACCCCAGTATAATGGCAACTGAGGATATTGACCACCCGTAAGACTTTCTGTTTCCGGTGCTTTCTCTGATGGCTCGCCCGATGAGCCGCCATATAAATATGGTATCATCATTGTCAACGATTCCCCTACCCCACTACTCCACTGAAACGCATAATCTTTATCAAGCCCGCCTGCTTTCTTCGTTTCCGATTTGTTTATGGTAAGTTCACTTTCGCCGCCACGCATCGTCACTTTTGCATATTCGCGTGTAGTAAGTATATAACCCATAGACGGACCCACAGCTATTGCAGCCACCACCAGCGCTATACCCGACCGTACAAAAAACGCCTTCACATCGCCCTTCTCCCTGATCGTTATTACAAACTTCCCTACCACATAAAACAGTATTAGTATAAACGCATAATACATGATCTGAAAGTGGTTGGACGATACCATAAGCGCCAATGCCACACCCAACAGTGCACTGCCCGTAGCCCACCTGCCACGATACACCAGCGCCAGCCCAGCCAGCACACCTGGTAAGTACGATATTGCAAACACTTTTGTCTCGTGCCCTGCCGCCACCAGCACAGCATTGTATATAAACGCATAGGCAATAGCTCCTATCACACCAGCCCACCTATCTACACCCATCACACACATCAGCACATAAAAAAACACCATTGCCAAAAAGAAAAAATACACCGGCTTTGCCAGCACACTCGTCACCAACAGTTGAAACAAGCCTAAATAATTATTCGACTCCGGAATGCCAATCGTATAAAGCGGCATACCGCCAAACATATTATTCGTCCACAGCGGGTTGATGCCCGTACTATCGTGGTACATCTTCGCTTCATGATACATTGCCTGCCAGCTTATATTATCGCCAGAACTTAGCACCTTACCTTCCAGCACCGGGTAGCAAAACAACAGCGCCAGCCCCAAAAAGCCCAGCACCACCCACACATGCGGCATTAACTTCTTAAAATCAAAAGATTGCATAAACACATTTTGAACAAACAAAAATAGCAGTTCCCACAACTTAAGGAAATACAAGTTTTCCCATCCATTCACATCGAAGTGTCTTTTCAAAATTTACTTCAAAACCAACTCACAATTCTCTACGATGTGCCGTCTTAATAGTCGGTAATCAATTCTAAAAAATCACGAAGGCCGGTTTCTACCGGCTTTCTTTATTTGTGGAAATCCATCCTGACTCCAGTCCTTCTAAGGAAACCAATTTTTCCTTTAACAATCAATTACCGTGCAAAGGCATAGTATTAACATGACTGTTGCTGCACCAATAACGAGAAAATGAAAACTGCATTACTTTCCCTTACCATTTCTCTGATATCCCTTGCTTCCATAGCACAAACAGAGGACAGCACAACAACGGAAACCTCTGAAAACATTCAGGAAGCATCCTACCATTTCGGCAATGCCGGAAATAAAACGGCAAATACATTTAAGATAAACCGTGAACCTGTAGTCTTACGGCGGGCTTTTAAAGTTAATACTGCAACTACACAAGATGAAGTGTATGAACGCGCTTTGGGCTTTGCACGAATGATGAATGCAAACTATAATTCAGACAAAAAAGCAGGAACGATAACCATACCCGTAAGCTGGCAATACCAGGGTAATTTTAATGACTGTGTTGAAAACCTTAGCCTAAATGCAGTGCTGCTAATAGAAGTAAAAGACGTGAAGACCCGAATTTCTTTGACAGATATTGTCTATGAGCATACCGGTAAAGAAGAGAAAGGTGCAAAGCCTGTAGCGAAGTCCGATTTTTTCTCAACCCATGCAGCTTGTGCACCCGAAAAAGGTAAAGTAGAATTGCTGTATAACTGCAAGGAATGTACCCGTAGCATCAACTCGATTGATAAAAATTTCAGGTCGCAGTTTGATGTTTATGCCAACCAATATCAGGAGCGGTTGAAAAAATATTAAGTGAACCTTGCCCCAACTATTTTCCGTTATACGCACGGCAAACGGGATTCTGAATTCACATATTGTAAGCAGTTTTTGCAAATCGAATAGTAAATGTAGTTTTATGCACATACTGATACATTAACGCCATCAGACCTTTACGCATGAACTGTTTTTTCACGACAATGCTATTGTTGCTTTCTCTTGTTGCTACAGCACAACCAGCAGAGAATACCGAACGACCAATAGATACGAGCCAGCCTAAAAGTAACATTCTCACCTACGTAGAAAGGATGCCTGAAATGAAAGTTCCCTTAGGCAACTACTTGCGAGAACACCTAAACTACCCACTTGCAGCCAGAGAAAACTGTATTCAGGGAAAGTCGCTCAGTAAGTTTGTGGTGGCGGAAGATGGAAGCATTACCGATGTAACCACAGTGTTTAGTACAGACCCTGTTCTTGATAAGGAAGCAAGACGGGTTATAAAATCTATGAGTGGATTGTGGAGACCAGGAATGCAAGATGGTAAACCGGTAAAAGTGTATTATACACTTCCTATTAGTTTCAAAATTGACGGCGGTAAGTGTTTGACGGATGATTGGTATTTTAAAGAAGCAGAAAAACTTTATGAAGCTGATAATTTAGAACGAGCTTATCGCTTCTTCGGACAAGCCTTTAAAATGAACTATAAAAATTACAAGGCGGGTTATAACTATGCAGCAGTCGGAAAAACCGAAGAAGCATGCGGTGTTATTAGTTTTCTCCTAAGTCAGAAATATAGTCCAGCAAGTAACTTGTACGAACAATACTGTCGCTAAAACTGAGGTTTCTTCTTATCTTAACTGCCGGATTTTTTATGCTACAGCACCTCAACTATATTTTGCTCGACGCTGCCCGCATGGGCAACAAAATGAATCTTGCAAAAGAGAAGAATGCGCAGCATGATTCACTGTATCGTGGGGGCAGCGAAGAGTCGCTTTCAGGTGTTGCGCCTTATTTGTTTGTATTTAGAAAGGCTACAGATTTTGCCAACTGGTTTATGGAAGAAGGTTGGGGAGATGCGTGGGGCGTGTTCTTAAAGTCATCGTATCCGATGCAAGAACT
>CALMWT010000107.1 GCA_937870855.1 uncultured Taibaiella sp. | reverse complement strand
CTACTATTAGGCCGCCGTTGTGTCACTCCCTTGTACGCCATCTTCCCTATTCAGCAAGCGTATGTCGTGATGCTGAGCGTATTCCTAACACACTCCCTTTGTCACCCTCGAAGAGGGTCTATTGCTCCGTAGGAGCCATATATCGGTAGCATAATGTCACACACACCACATATCGTCCCTACCGGCCCGTAGGGACGAACCCATCTGCAACCAATTGCTGCTACCAATATTGCATCCCTACGGGACGCAATATTGCGCGAGGAAAAGGAGGAGAATGGTTCGTGTGGACACGAACCAAGGCGTATAGATATTGAAAAAATTACGGCCCAACCGCGTCCATACAGGCATTATAACCCTTGGCGATTTCCAAATAGGGTATAGTTTCAAACCACTTAATATCATTTATCTTATCGAATATTTCCTTGCAGTCCTCCACAAGGGTTGCAACTACTTTTCGCTTATTTATCCCACTTAAGTACAATATCTCATCGTTCTTAACCATTACCGGTATCTTGTTGGCTGTTTGGTTTATAATGTTTCTTTGATAGACATTATACAGTGATAACTTCCCTTTTACAATCTCCTGAAAAAAATGACGATTGTCTTGCTCAAAGGTTGTAAATGTATACTGGCTACGGGTTCCTACCATGGTGAACGACTTGATTTCAGTGCTACGTAACCGTGTTCTTTTGCCATCCTTGATTATTTTAATAAAATTGGTAACTACGGGAAAATCTTCAGGAATAATAAACTCGGTGTAAACAGTGTCACCGGATTTTGTGATATAAAATCCTTTAATCGTCATGCTGAATACTTTCTCGGAAAAAAAGATCAGCAATAAAGGGAATAAAAACTTTTTCATTAGACAAGAACCTGTTCGATTTTGTGACATTTGTTGTTGGCTTAAAGGACGTTTACAAGTTTAATCAAACGAAGTTACAATCAAATCTGATCCCCCCGCCGTGGTTCGTGTCTCCACGAACCACCCCCAAGAAGCGTCCGCTTCCCCTCCACCCCCTGCATTCCTAAATCTCGCACCTGCATCACCCAAACCCCCTCCTGCCACTTTAAATCCTCCTGCTGCATACCTGGTTTTTCCCACTGCATCTCTAAATATGCCCCCTGCACCATTGGTTTTTCCCACTGCAACCCTGGTTATGCCCACTGCATCGTTGGTTATGCCAACTGCATCGTCCAAAACGACACCTTTTTCCCACCGCGCTATCCAATCTTCTTAAACTTTATACCCAATATAGCCTTCACCAGCGTAGCCTGTGCCGGCGGCAAGCTCTTACAATACTTTTTCACCTTCTGCACCAAGTCCAGCATCCCCGTCTCGTCCGCATACAGCAGCACATCCCTGCTGCCCCTCGCCTCTATAGCTGCTGCAAGCGCCGGCCCCACAGCCTCGTTCCGCGTTTCCAGCGTATTTGCCAGCACAGTCAGCGCATCCGTTCCCAGTGCATCCTCGCTCGGCGCATAGTTGTCATCATTTACCAGCAGCGCTATCAATTGCCGGAAGTGGTTCAACCGCTGCACATAGCTTTGGTGGCTATTGCTCACATGGTTTGGGTCGGGGTTGCCCTCTGCATCCCTCTGCACCACCACCCCCACGCCCCTTATCTTATCCGCCAGCCCTTTCGCATCCGCTATAGCCTGCTCGCTGGCATTAGTACTCGCATAAAAGTTAAATGCCCTTGTCACCAGCGGCTCCAGCTCCTCATAAGCCTCCTCCCGCGCATTTATCGGTCCCTTCGCCTGCTGCGAAGTGGTGTTCACAGCCGCAATTGCTGTCTCCGCGCTTGCGTGCAGCGCATTCATGTTAGCAATACTTATCGCAGCATTTGTAGGTGCATACACCCCACCCAGTTCTACACAGTGGTCTATTATCAGTCTGAAGTTCGACACATTTACCGCATGTCCGGTTTCATTAATAGCAGGCATTGTAAAGACTTTTTAAGGTGAAATAATCCGTTTGTCGAAATAAATTTAAAAAAAATCTTTTTTCTAAAAGAATAGCACAGAGATGCACAGCAGCAAAAAGCCCGTTCAAAACGAACAGGCTTCCATTATCAATTCACAATTTTCAATTTCGCCTCCTCACTTCACCACAATCTCCGCCACCACCCTTTCCTTAAAGTACTCATTGATGCGCACTATCAGTTGCTGCTTGCCAAAGTAAAGCTCCTGTTTTAGTGCAGCTACATCGGTATAGATGGTAAGCGTCTCTCCCTTCAGCACCACATTCCGCGTATATTTCGAGATGGTTTTACCCACTATCTCTTCCCACTCCTGCTGCATCCGCAGCTCATGCACCTTATGCTTCCACTTCGATTTATCCAGCAATTGCTGTATAGCCTCTCCAATACTGTACGAACCCATGTTGGTTGATTAGTTGATTAGTTGAATGGTTGATTAGGTACTCTGCGCCTCCTTTACTCTGTTCACTCTGCGTGAAACTAATCAATAGTTATTGTCACTTTCTTACCCAGCCCTTCTTCAAACACTCGGTACAAAGTTGATAATTGAATATCGGATTTCCCATTTTCCAACCTTGAGATGTAGGATTTTTTTGTCCCCAATTTTAGTGCGAGCTGCTCTTGTGTAAGCCCGGCTCCTTTTCTTGCTTCCTTCAGCATTTCACTTACCGCAAAAAGTATTGCCTTCTCTTCAAAAGCATTTCTTTTCGGCGATCCGAGTTCTCCATACTTTATATCGAGTAGTTCTTCAAAGGTTTTTTGCTTCATACCACAAAACTAACACACACCGGGTTAACTAATGAGTTTACTAAGTTTACAAAGCATTGATTTTCAATAAACAATTTTTTCAGTTAAAATCAATTTACACGGCATCATCCCCTATCTTTGCGGTCTTAAAAAAAATCAGAAAACAATTTTACAATGTCTCATTTATCTTCTGAACAAAAGAAAAATCTCTACACTACCTACGGTGGTAATGAAGCAAATACAGGTTCTATCGAAGGGCAGATCGCTCAGTTGACCGAGCGTATCAACCACATCTCTAATCACCTCCAAAAGAACAAGAAAGACTTTTCTACTCATCGTGGTCTTATGGGTATGGTTGGTCGCCGCCGCCGTTTGCTGCAATACATGACGCGCACAAACCTTCAAGGCTACCGCGCACTGATCGAGAAGCTCGGACTTCGCAAGTAAAGTAAATACCGTATTATTGCTATTCCCAACTCTCACAGTTGGGAATACTTTTATTTAATGATGCCAAAACAATTTTTATGATTCCCAATCCAATTTCCGTATCGTTCAAACTTGATGACGGACGAGAAATATCAATCGAAACCGGGAAGCTTGCGCGCCAGGCAGATGGTGCGGCTGTAGTTCGCTTAGGCAATTGCATGTTGCTCGCTACAGTAGTTGCAAACTCAGAGCCAAAACCCGGACAATCTTTCTTCCCGCTGACTGTAGATTACCAGGAAAAATTTGCTTCTGCCGGTCGTATTCCCGGTTCATTCTTCAAGCGCGAAGGTCGCCTTAGCGATTATGAAGTTTTGATCTCCCGTCTTATTGATCGTGCGTTGCGTCCGTTGTTTCCTGAAGATTATTATTGCGATGTACAAGTAATAGTTACCCTTATTTCTTCCGATCCTGAAGTGATGCCCGATACGCTGGCTTGTCTTGCTGCATCGGCTGCACTTGCTGTTTCTGATGTGCCTATTCAGGAAATTATCTCAGAAGCTCGTGTAGCACGCATCAATGGCGAATACAAGATAAATCCTACCCGCACTGAAATGAAATCTGCCGATATGGATTTCATCATTGCCGCTACCGACAAGAACATTATGATGGTAGAGGGCGAAGCAAAAGAATGTCAGGAAGAAGACCTTATTAAAACTATTGAACTTGCACATGAAGCCATTCGCGTACAGATAAAGGCACAACAAGAACTTCGTGATAAAGTAGGCATAACCGGCAAACGCGATTATGTAAAAACAGAAACAAACGAAGAACTTAAAGCCAAAGTAGAAGCTTTTGCTAAAAGTCGTTTGATGGAAATATCGCGCAGCGCATCGCCTAAGCACGACCGCAGCAATGCTTTTTCAGAATTGAAAGAGGCTCTAATGTTGCATCTTTCCGAAGGTTTGCAGGAAGGTGAATCTGTGCCCGATGAAACAAGATCTTTTGCTAAGAAATATCTTGAAGACCTGCAGTATTATACGGTGCGCAACATGATTCTTGATGAGAGCCGTCGCCTGGATGGTCGTGGTCTTGAAGATGTGCGCCAATTGACTATGGAAGTTGATCTGCTGCCTTCTCCACACGGTTCTGCTTTATTTACCCGTGGCGAAACTCAATCGCTAACAACCGTTACACTCGGCACTTCCGAAGACGAATTGTTGCAGGAAAGCGCTGCTACTTCCGAATATTCTAAATTCATTCTGCATTATAATTTCCCTCCATTTTCTACCGGCGAAGTAAAGTTTTTGCGTGCACCGGGAAGACGTGAGGTAGGTCATGGTAATCTTGCAATGCGTTCGCTAAAGCAAATGATGCCTGCTGAAACCGAGTTTCCATACACAGTGCGTATCGTTTCCGATATTCTTGAGTCGAATGGTTCCTCTTCTATGGCTACCGTTTGCGCTGGTTCACTTGCACTAATGGATGCCGGTGCGCCAATGCCTAAGCACGTAAGTGGTGTGGCTATGGGTTTAATTTCTCGTGCTGAAGACAAGAAGTGGGCGGTGCTTACCGACATTCTCGGCGATGAAGATCACCTGGGCGATATGGACTTTAAAGTAACCGGCACGCGCGATGGTATCTGCGGCATCCAAATGGATATTAAAGTAGATGGACTCGGTATGGATGTGATGCGCAAAGCATTAGAACAAGCGCGTCGTGGTCGTTTGCATATACTCGATGCGATGTATGAGTGCATACCAGAAGCCCGTGCAGAACTGAAACCACACGCACCGCGTATCGAACAAATGGAAATAGACCGTGAGTTTATAGGTGCGGTGATAGGACCAGGCGGTAAGATTATCCAGGAAATGCAGCGCGAAACCGGTACTACCATCAACATAGAAGAGGTGGGCGAAAAAGGTATCATCAAAATATTTTCTGCCAACAAAGAAAGCATTGACAAAGCCAAAAGCTGGATAAAAGGAATAGTGGCAATACCCGAAGTAGGCGAAAC
>CALMWT010000106.1 GCA_937870855.1 uncultured Taibaiella sp. | reverse complement strand
TAAAAACACAAAAGCCCCCGAAAGGGAGCCATTTGTTTGTTATAGTCAGAAAGAAGATCCGTGAATTATTGTTGTGTTGCGGTGTAAACAACATCTATTGCATAAGTGCCTGCGGGGTAAGCGAAGCCTGGTTGCGCTTTGTATTGAACTGAAAAAGTTTGATTGCCGCCGTAAGTACCGTTTGTGATAAGATTAGCTGCTGTGTTTGAAAGGTCTTTATAGCTTGAAAATCCATTTGCAATGCTACCACCTGTGCCATTTGCTGCAACTTTTACTTCCAAAACCGAAGCAGGCATTGAAGAGGCTGTAGTAGTTCCGTTGTTGGTAACTGTGAAAGTAGAAGCATTGGTTTTTACAGCTATGTTGAAGTTTTTGTTAGAGCGAATTCTTAATTGTTGCGCTGTGCTTTCTACACCGTTTTGATAATCGTTTGCCGTTGTAAATGGAATAGCTACCGTTGCGCCGTTTGCAGAACCATTTCCGGTAAATGTGATCTCAAGTGCATTGCTTAGTTGCAGTTGCACTGTTTGCTGTGCAGAACCGGAAGCATTGTTGCTGTTTACTTGTGCGTTTGCAAAAGTTGCGATGCTAAGAAGGATTGCAGAGAAAACGATGATCTTTTTCATAACGGTTGTTTTTGCTTTTTGTTTTTTGTTTTTGTTTGTTTGATGATGCAAAGATTCACCGCCGCACAAGGGTGTGCAAGAAAAGAGAAGGGGTTAACGCTGGTTTTGCAACCGCTTAACGAGCAGTTAAAGAATGAAAATCGGAGTTACTTGGGAAGAGATCGGTTTCAAAATGAAAAGCCAGTGTTATTGCTGACTGAGTGTATAGACCAATCCCAAAGTATAAATGCCTCCTTTGTAAGAAAATCCGGGATTGTATTTTATGTCCACATCAAAAGAATTTCCGGGAGTGGTAAGATTTCCTTTGTTACCCGTTTTTAAGGTTTGTGCAGTCGTGGAAACTGATAAAAAATTTCCCATCATGCTGGTTTTAATGCTAAGCACGCTGCATGGCATGTTTGTGCTTCCCCCTGAACTCATCGGAGAAAAGAAAGCGTTTTGTGCGTTGATGGATAACGTCCAGGACTTATTGCTCTTTACACCTATAGACAAATAATCTTCTGCGGTTACACCATTGAGATAGTGATCTAAAGAAGTGAAATTGGGTATAAGAGAACCACCCGTGATGGTGAGCGATTGAATAGCGTAAACCGTAGCGCTGCCTGATACGGAAGCACTGAAACTGTTTTGCGCTTTTGCAGAAACGGCAACAAAGAATAGCAATATGGTAAATAAGAATCTCACAATTGCGTCATTGTAAAAAGAATAGTGAAATTGTAATTTCCCGGAACCATATTGTAGCCTGATGGATAGAAAAGCAAATTATAATTGTAGGTAAAAGTGTGTGGATGTTTTTTCTGCGAGAAAATAGTTTGATCCATGGTGGTGAGGCTGATAGGCCCTGTATTCAGATTGTAGTCTTTATTTGAATTGTCCGACACCCAGTCTAAAGCTATCATGCTGGATGACGGAACGTAAGAAGTGGGGTAGGAAAAAGAAGTGAGCTTTGCAGAAATACTGCAGTCATCTTTCTTTGAACGAACCTGAACGGATATTGCGTTTTGGAGTGTTTGGGTTGTTTCAATATCAGACGGCTCATCCATGATAAAACTGAGGGTGGTATTGGTATTTACCTGAAGAAAATTATCGTCGTTTTGAGCCAATGATGTGCAGCAAATAAACATTCCCGACAAGGCAAGAAATAATGACCTCATGAAGTAAACTAATCGTCTGATTATTTTGAGATTAACGGTAAAAATACTTGTTTTGTACAACTCCCAACAATATGACACGACCAAAGTTATTGTCGCTTCTTCCACTTTTCATTTTTATCGCTACAGCCTTTAATTCAACAGCACAAAATCTTGGGGTACATCCCACCACTTTAGAGTTTAAACTGGGACGGGGACAATCTGAGTCACAAGCTATTCACCTTTCCAACAGCTCGCCCAAAAAAGTTCAATTTCGATTGTATTTAAACGATTGGCTTCGGGATAGTGTTGGCGGGCATTTTTATACTGATCCAAACACACTGCCGAACTCATGCAGTAAGTGGCTTGTGGCAGATAAAAACTTTGTAGAGCTTGAGCCTGGAAAATCTACAGATGTAACCGTGAGACTTTCGTTGCCGGATTCTGTAACTGTAAGCGATGAAATGAAATGGTCAATGTTGTTTATTGAAACGGTTGAAGAACAAAAAGCAGAGCAGGGAAAAGGCGCGCAGGCTGCGGTGAAAAATCTTTTGCGTATTGGGGTGCATATCTATCAAACACCACCCGCGTTAGTAGAAAAATCGGTAAAGGTTTTTGATTTAAAACCTGTGCCGAAAGCAAATAATGTATTTCAGGTACTTTGTCAAAACACCGGAAAGGTAATGGTGGATTGCAGGTCTTACATTGAATTAGCTTCTCTGACGGATGGCAAAAAAACAAAGCTGGATGCTGTGGAGTTTCCTATGTTTCCGAATCAGCGCCGATATGTAATGTTCGAACTTCCTCCAACTTTACCCAAAGGAAAATACTCAGCACTTGCTGTTTTAGATGCAGGCGAAGATGTGTCTCTCGAAGCAATAGAGACCGAAATTGATGTCAAGTAATTCAAACCCAATAAAATAGGAAAATCTCTCGCATCCGGTCAATCTTATTGAGTTCAATATGCTGGAATTTTCATCAAAAAATTTCCGCTTAACATTTGCATAACAAGACAGGAACACTTAGTTTTAGTAATCAGAAATTTAATTGGCTTCAGGAAATGGGGATTTTTTAGGCTAATTAAACCAGAGCGCATGAAAACAATATTACTTGGTGTACTGCTTATTATTATAGCAGTTTCTGTACGGGCGCAAAACTCCAGCGCTACTGCATCGCAAGCTATTCAACTCATCCTTCACCCAACCATTGATATTAAGTTTACAAACGCAACCGCCGGAACGATTGATATGGTGTTTAATTCCGCAGACAATTATTCTCAGGGTGTGTTGTCTGGTATGCAGGAGTTGGAAGTTCGTTCTAATAAAAATTTCAAGATCAGTGTAAAGACCGATGCTCCTACTTTTGCCTACTCGGGTGAACAAAATGCTGCAACAATGCCTGTTAGCAATACACTTTTCATGGCAGTTACCAACAACCAAACCGGGGGAACATTAGGTGGTGGTTTCAACAACTATACCTCCCTATCTGCTAACAATCAGGATTTGATTTTGAATGGCACTTACGGGCAAGAAAAGAAACTTGTACTTGCTTACAAAGCAAAACCTGAAATTGGCTTTCCGGCAGGCACTTACTCGGTTGGGGTTATTTACACCGCTACTCAGCCATAGTTATTTTGAAGTTTGAAATTCTTCTAAAAAATATTTCAGGCACAAAACTCAAAAGTCAAAACACACAACTATCTTTGTTGTTCTGGCAGGTCTTGCACGACCAGCTCCTGCTGAACTCCCCCAGGACAGGAATGTAGCAAGGGTAGGCGGTTGTAGCGGTGCGATGTGAGTAACCTGTCAGTTTTTTTGTTCTGATACTTATCCAAGTCCCTCTCAGTCCCATCTTTTAGTTCTTTTTTCGCCCCCATTTTTCGTCAACCATTTTTAGTAAATCGTCAATAGATTTAGCTCATGAAATTTTTTATAGATACAGCCAATCTCGATCAGATACGCGAAGCTCACGATCTCGGAATACTGGATGGTGTAACCACCAATCCGTCCCTAATGGCAAAGGAAGGAATCAAGGGAAAAGAAGCGATCATGCAGCATTACAAAACCATTTGCGAAATGGTAGATGGTCCGGTAAGTGCTGAAGTTTTTGGAACAACTTTCGACGAGATAGTGAGCGAAGGAAAAGAGCTGGTCAAAATCCACGAAAATATTGTAGTGAAAGTGCCCATGATAAAGGACGGTGTGAAAGCAATAAAGTGGTTTACAGATAATGGTATTCAGACCAATTGCACTTTGGTGTTTTCAGCAGGGCAAGCCATTCTTGCTGCAAAAGCAGGTGCCACTTTTGTTTCTCCATTTCTGGGGCGCATTGACGATGGCAATTGGGATGGCGTGCAGTTAATTGAAGAAATTGTTGGGATCTACAATGCCCAAGGTTACATGACCGAAGTGTTAGCCGCATCTATTCGCACGCCCCTTCATATTGTGCGTTGCGCCGCCGCCGGTGCAGATGTTTGTACTTGCCCATTATCCTCAATTCTGGGTTTATTGAAACATCCGTTAACTGATCTCGGTTTGCAGCAATTTTTGAAAGACGCTGCTACTATGAAGTGATAATTTTTAGAGTGCAATTGTAGCCGGAGTTTTATGCATTCCGGCTTTTCATTGCTGCCTGTTTCGAAACATCTTGGCACGATAATACTGTTGAGTTTGTAATCTTTTACAACAAAAACATTCTACGTATGAAACTCTCAAGACTTCTATTACTTGCAGGTGCAGGTGTTGCCATTGGCTATTTACTTACCCGTACAGAAAAGGGAAACGAACTTAGAAAAAATGTGACTGACCGCGCTGGCGATTGGGCTAAAAAACTTCGCAACCTGCGTGACGAATCCGCATCTTATGCCGAAGATTTTTTGGATGATGCAACTACCGTAGCTAAGAAAGCAAGAAAGCAAGCACAGGGAAATCTTTCCTAAGGTTTATTGGAAAAGCAAAATAGCCTCGCATTTGTTGCGGGGCTTCATTTTGTAATTAAGGAAACTCTGGCGGGATTCTTGGTACATTTGAATTATCCATGCGAGGTTTATTTTTACTACTTACATTTTTTTTTCAGGCAGCGTCTTATGCCTCCGATTCATTGACCGTTTTGAAAATCATTCCGATGCATTCGCGTTTTATGACAACGGATGAACTGGGAAATGTTTATGTGGTTCGGGATGATAATTCGCTTGTCCGCTTTGATGAAAATGGTGATAGTAGTGCATTTTTCCGAAGCATACAAAACGGTGAAATCGCCAGCGTAGATGCAACAAATCCGATGAATATTGTGGTGTATTATCCCGCATATTCCAGGGTAGTAATTCTCGACAGACAACTCGCGCAAAAAATTGATTTAGATCTTAGGCGGCTCAATATTGCGAACACGTCTGTGGTAGCGGCAAGCGCAGATGGTAATCTTTGGGTGTACGATCAGTTCAACGCAAGGCTGAGAAAAATTGATCAACAACTAAATGAAGTAGTGCAAAGTAACGATGTGCGAATTGAAACCAATGCGGTACCCACTCCTTCGTTTATGATTGAACGCGACTGGAAGGTTTTTTTATGCGATACCGTTCGCGGCATATTTACTTTCGACCGGTATGCGAATTATGTAAACACGCTTGCTGTTTATGGCGTGAAGCATCTACAGGTTTTCGGCAGTCAACTTATTTATCGGAATGCAGATAGTTTAGTGAGTTGGGATAGAAGTAAGGTTCATTGGAATGTGTTGCAGATACCTCGAAAAGGAAGAATAATTAATGCTGCATTAATTAGAAACACCCTCTATGTATTGTATGAAGATGCGCTTATACTTTACCGTTTCAAACAGCACTGACTTTTAAATTATCACCAAACCATCTTTTCGATTTGTTTGAATGCGTGGCTTGGCTTTATTCCTTCCCACAGCACTTCATAAATGCATGTTGCCAACGGAATATCAATTACATATTGGCGCGACATAGCCTGCATACCACGCGATGCATAATAACCTTCAGCTACCATATTCATTTCGAGCATTGCCGCTTTCACAGTGTATCCCTTACCAAGCATTGCGCCAAATGTTCTGTTGCGGCTGTGTAAAGAATAGCAGGTAACAAGCAGATCGCCCAGATAAGCACTCGTATGAAAATCCGGAAGCTCGTTGGAAGGATGCACTTTTTCAAAATGATCGTGGAGGTAATTATACATTTCACGATAGCAATTGGTAATATAAACACTCAAAAAATTATCTCCATAATCGAGTGCGTGAGCCATACCTGCCCCAATTGCATAAATATTCTTAAGCACGGCAGCAAACTGCGCGCCCCAAATATCATGATTGAAGATGGTGTTGATATAAGGCGTTTTGAATGAGTAAGCTGTTATGGCGGTCAGCAACTCATTTAATCCAGAAAAAGTCAAGTAGCTCAAACGTTCATCGGCTACTTCCTCTGCATGGCAAGGACCGGTAATAGCCACATAGTTTTGAAGATCGTAATCAAGGTATTGCGTTAGATAATCATTCAGTAATAAATTGCATTCGGGTAAAACACCTTTGATTGCAGAAATGATTTTTTTGTTTCTCCACAATTCTTTTCCTGCACTTTCTATTACCTGCTGCGCATAAGCAGAAGGAACAGCAAACACCAAAGTGTCGCACGAGTTTAAAACATGCAGCAGATCATTAGTTGGCAAAATTGTCTCTGGAAGAAAACGCACCGAGGTGAGATAATTAGGATTGTGGTTACGTTGTTTCAGATGTGCTACGGATGCTTTATTCCGAACCCACCAGTGTATCTGGTGACCATTATCTGTAAGGATTTTTGCCAGGGCTGTGCCCCAGCTGCCATTACCAATAATGCCTATCGTTCCAAGTGATGTTTCGTTCAACAATTGTTAGTTATTTCTTTGAAATAAAATCTTCTGGTTCTATGCCAGCTTGTTTTAAAATGCTTCTTAAAGTTCCTTCCGGCATATCTCCGCGATGATTGGGTATTGTGGTGTAGCGGTTCGTTTTTTCGTTGTACCAAATCTCATGACTTCCTGCCGCTTGTCTGTAAAAAGAAAATCCGAAAAGCTTTAGCTTGTTAATAATCTCACGGTAAGTGTATCCGGAAAGTTTTCCCATGAACTAAAGGCCTACAACAAGAGGGTAATCGAAACCTCCATCAAGTGAAATCAGCTTTTTATTCTGATTTTCACTTTGTGCTTCTAATAATTTTTTGGCCACATCACGAGCTATTTCCAGCGTTTCCGTAATAGTTCGTCCTTGCGCTACCAAGCCTTGCACTTCATTGGACGTTGCTAAAAAATAGCCTTCCGGAAGTTTTTCGATATGAATGTTTACTACGGTTTCCATGCTTTTAAAGGTACGGTTTCAAATACATCTATTCTTCCTTGTCCTTACTATCAAACAACTTTTCCTTATCAACAGTTTTCACCTTGCTTTTCTCTTTCAATGTTCGGGCGATGGCTCCATAAGGTGCGGTTACTATTTGTTCCCCTTCTTTGAGTCCACTTAATATTTGAATGTATTGATTATCCTGTATGCCCGATTTTACGTCTCGTGTCATTACTTGCTTTGTCTTTTCATCATACACAAATACCACCTGTCTTAGTTCATCTACATTTTCATTTTTCTTTTTCAGACTATCAGGAAAATCGCGTGTGGTAACAGCGTTGATAGGAACTGATAGAATGTCGCGTTCTTTTCTGGTTTGTATTTCTACACTTGCAGACATACCCGGCTTAAAAGGAAATTTACTCGGCATTTGCGCTATCAGATCTGCATAGCTTGATGGCAGAATAAGAATGTGAACCGTATAGTTTGTTACCTGATCGGTGCTTACTTGTTGCAATCCTGTTGACTTGCTGCTGACGCTAATTTTTGAAACCACTCCGGTAAATTTTCTATTGCGATAAGCATCCGCTTCAATAAGGGTCGTATCATTAAGTTTTACTTTGGCAATATCCGTTTCGCTCACATCTACTCTTACTTCTATTCTTCCAAGATCGGCAATGGTGAGTATTTCCGTTCCAGCCATTTGTGCCGTACCAACTACGCGCTCACCTGATTTTACATTCAAAGCCGATACCACACCACTGGTAGGTGCAACGATAGTGGTTCTTCGTAAGTTTTCTTTTGCCTGGTTTAAACCCGCTGCCGCACCTTGCACACTATAGCCGCCGCCCGATACATTTGCACGCGCTGCATCATAGTTGGCTTTGGCGCTACGGTAAGCGCTTTCAGATTGTTCAAATTCCAGAGCGGAGATTACCTTGTCTTCATACAATTTCTTATTGCGTGTATAATTTGCTAAAGTTTGGTCGTAGTTGGCTTTCGCTTGCGCTACCATTTCGCGTGAGTTTGTTACCTGTGCGCGGCTTTGCTGCACAGTGGCTTCCGCCTGACTTACTATCGAACTGTAGATTGCAGGATTGATACGAACTAGCAGTTGTCCTTTTCGTACACTATCTCCTTCTTGCACTGTAAGCTCAATGATTTCGCCGCTTACTTCAGGACTGATCTTTACTTCTGTTTCTGGATAAATCTTTCCGCTTGCCGTCACTGTTTCAGTGATTGTGTGAAGAGCAACTTTTTCAACAGCAACTTTTACGCCTTCATTGCCGGTAGATTTTCCGATAATGATTAAAATAATAAGCAACAGCACCGACCCGCCTATAATCCACCAAAGGGTCTTCTTTTTCATTAATGGTTAATTTGAAGCGCGTAAAGGTAGTTTTTTGTGCGTTTGATATGTAAGGCGTTTTTCGGGAACTTACGAAAAACTTAAATTGCGGATCAGCAAAAAGGTTTACTTGAAATAGATAGATTTTGGTAGTGAGTCCTGAGTCCTGAGTTGCAAACTCAGGATAGTGGCGAAAAGTAAAAAGGATTACCATAATCATTAGTATTGGAGTGAATGAAAGGCTTTCAATTTAATCAATACGTACAACCCCTAATGTGGTTGCATTTAATTTTGGCTTGTTATTCTTGTGGGCAAAACAGCGAAGACAAACCATTTGTACATGACACGCTTTATCAAAAGAACGATTACTTAATACGGCAGGTAAATTATGACACCGGCTCTACAAAGAAAGTAATCAAGTATTACAGTGTAGATACTTTTTCCGATGGCGCCGAAATTCATTATGATAGAGCTAATGAAATAAAGAAATGGTTATGGTTCGATAAAAACCAGAGATACGCCTTATTCGGTGTTTACTATCAGAACGGACATTATCAGAAAAGAAAGGGAATACCTTTTTTTACTGCCTTAGACTTAAATGACAGCACCTTGGCTATTGAAATGGCAAACCCACCTAACGTAAACTATCTTTTTTCTTACAAAGAGTTTGTGAAAGGGAAATTGATTCGTTTTTTATTAAAAGAACCCGGTAAGACGGACAGCACCAGTTGGGTAACAATACCAGATCATCAATTTAAAAATGGGCATGACTATTCCATATGTTTTTACATTTTGAATGAGAAACAAATAATGCTTGATAGCGTTTGCCAGGAGTTACATCCATAGTTTTCCCGCTGTCCGTAGTTTAATAGAGTGCTGTCCTGAGTTTGTAACAGTTTGTAACTCAGGACTCGTTTATTATCTTGCTATGCAGTTCAAAATATGAGCACTGGTGGCTATAAAATACATCATCTTCATTTAGCCATTGCTTCATTGTATCATTAGAGTAGGTGTTCTTATCCCAAATCTTATCAGCTTCCTGAATGGCTTTTTGCGCAAAGTAATTGCCAAGATAAGTTTTGATATGCAGTAAATCTTTTTCATCAATGTCTGATGAAAACAATTTCAAAAGTTCCTGCTGAAGGTTACTTAAATGATGATGACTGTGCCTCATGTCGCCGTTTTACTAAAATTACTCAATCGCGTTTATTTCACCTCGCTTCCTTCATCTGCCTTCTCCAAAGGAGATACAAATATCAATCGGCCATCCTTATTTTCTGCCATCAGTATCATCCCCTGGCTTTCGATGCCCCGCATTTTTCGTGGGGCGAGATTAGCAACAACCGTTACTTGTTTCCCTACTATTTC
>CALMWT010000105.1 GCA_937870855.1 uncultured Taibaiella sp. | reverse complement strand
TTCCAGTTTTTACAAGATCATTAAACAGCAAACCTGCTTTTTCGCGGTCGCCCATGCCCAGCCAGCAAATACGCGCAGGCAATCCCTGAAAGGCGATTTTTTCTCTTGCCATTTTCAGCCAGCGATGCAGTCCTGCATTGGCAGGAAATAATTCCATTAGCGCTTTGTCGGTTGTATAAATATCTTCGGGTTCGCCACTTAATGCTACCCAACGGAAAGGACCTTTGCCTTCGCAAAAAAGCGGACGAATATATGCAGGTACAAAACCGGGAAAATCAAACGCATTCTTCACGCCGCGTTTATCGTGCGCTTGTCCGCGAAGGTTATTGCCGTAATCAAACGTGATTGCTCCGCGTTTTTGCAATTCAAGCATTTGGTTTACATGATGCGCCATAGTATCGAGCGCGCGCGACATATACTCATCAGGATTGCTGCTGCGTAAAGCATTTGCTTCAACCACAGTCATTCCTTCAGGAAAATATCCAATCAATTCATCGTGTGCGGAAGTTTGGTCGGTAAGTGTATCGGGGGTGATGTTTCTGTCAATCAATCTTTGCAAAAGATCAACCACATTGCAGCATACACCAATGGAAACAGCTTCTCCATTTTCTTTTGCTTTCAATGCCCAGTCAATGCTTTCGTTAATATCGGTTGTCCATTTGTCGAGATAGCGGGTTTCGATACGTTTTTTGATACGCCATTCTTCCATCTCTGCCACCAGCGCCACGCCTTCATTCATTGTGATTGAAAGCGGTTGAGCGCCACCCATTCCGCCAAGACCAGCCGTAACATTCAGTGTTCCTTTTAGCGAACCATTGTAGTGCATATTAGCCAGCGACAGATAAGTTTCGTAAGTGCCCTGCACAATGCCCTGCGAGCCGATGTAAATCCAGCTTCCCGCAGTCATTTGTCCGTACATCATTAAGCCCTTTGCTTCCAGTTCACGGAAATGTTCCCAGGTAGCCCAGCGACCAACAAGATTTGAATTGGCGATAAGCACGCGCGGTGCATTTTTATGAGAACGAAGAACGCCAACCGGCTTGCCCGATTGCACTATCAGCGTTTCATCTTCATTCAGGTTTCGCAGGCAATCCATTATTTTATCAAAGCTCTTCCAGTCGCGTGCTGCTTTGCCAATGCCGCCATAAACAACAAGGTCTTCGGGGCGTTCTGCTACTTCGGGGTCAAGGTTATTTTGTATCATTCTGAATGCAGCTTCTGCTACCCAGTTCTTACAAGTGAGTTCGCTGCCGCGTGGTGCGCGTATGATGCGTGGTGTTGCGAGTGTGGACATTTTATAAAGGCAAAATTTAAAAGGTAAAATGCAAAAGGTAAAAGTCAAAAACTAAAGTCAAAATGTAAAAAGGTAAAAGTCAAAAAGTCAACGTTTGTTTATGCTGCTTGTTCTATAATATGTACGGTCTATTTTTTCCTTTCTAAAATCCTCTATTCCATATTTTTTTTCAATCAGGTAAACGACAATTTGTAGTCGCTCAGTCGGAGAAAGATGCTTCAAAAGCTTCGTCATTTCCTTCAACTGATGTGACTCCCAAGTGGATTTTCTTGTGTCTAATCTAAAATCCATGTTTACAAAGTTCCTATTGTTTGCGGCACAGGAGGTAGATGTTCCAAAGCAGCGATAAGTTTGGCTTCCATTTCTTTCTCCGAAATATCTTGCTTCACAAATTTCTTTCCTGTTATTTGCTCGTATAGTTCAATGTAGCGTTCTGAGATTTTGTTCACTACCTCATCCGTCATCTCCGGCACTTGTTGTCCTTCCTTTCCCTGAAAACCATTTTCCATCAGCCACTCTCTTACAAACTCTTTCGATAATTGTTTCTGCGGTTCATTATTGTTTTGCCTCTCTTCAAAATCATCAGCATAAAAATAGCGTGAGGAATCGGGTGTGTGAATTTCATCAATGAGGTAAATAGTATCGCCAATCTTTCCGAATTCATATTTCGTATCAACAAGGATCAGCCCGCGCTCTTTTGCTATTTTCTTTCCTCTTTCAAACAGAGCCAAAGTATATTTTTCCAGTTGTTCATATTCTTTTTCAGAAACCAATCCGCGCTTTATTATTTCTTCCCGCGAAATATCTTCATCATGTCCTTCGTGTGCTTTTGTAGAAGGTGTGATGATTGGCGTTTTGAAATAATCGTTCTCCTTCATTCCATCGGGCAATGCCACACCGCACAATTCACGTTTACCTGTTTTATAAGTTCGCCACGCATGGCCGGTAAGATTGCCACGAATTACCATTTCTACGGGATAAGTTTCGCATTTATACCCTACGGAAACATTTGGCAACGGCGAGCTTATTTTCCAGTTCGGAACAATGTCTGCGGTTGCATCGAGCATTTCTGTTGCTATCTGATTCAGCACTTGTCCTTTGTAGGGAATAGGGCGGGGCAGCACCACATCAAATGCAGAGATGCGGTCGCTTACTATCATTGTCAGAAACTTGTTTGCAATGGTATAAACATCGCGGACTTTTCCTTTATAATAACCCGTTTGGTTGGGGAGTTGTAACATGGCTTGTTAGAATATGCAACAAAGATAATGCAAGGGCAAGGGCGCACAAAGACGAAACTTGTCGGTGGTTTTGTCATCCTAATATTGTTTGCCAATTCTTTAACACGAAACCGCAAACTAAAATCTGCAATAGCGCGTCTATGCTATTGGTTAACCCATTGATAGTTCCTTATTATTCATCTTTTCTTAAAAAACTATTTTATGGAAATGGCAGTTATTGTTAGTCTGGCTTCTTTAGCAGTTATTATTGGAAGTGTTTCCTACTTCATCATTAAGTGGAAAAAAGAAATGACAAGGGAAAAAGCAGCCTGAGGCGAATGAGATTTAAGGTTAGATGTAGCTGATATTGAAGAACTGCAAAAGATAATAGCCGCTCACAAAAAATAATCCCCACTTTTTTTAGAAGCAGGGACTATGGGAATAGAAAAGGTTTTTTCTACATCCTCGCATTCACGTTGGCAATATCCTGCAAACGTTTTTCAGCAATTTTCATTGCGGCAGCCTGGGTGTGTATTTTTTCAGTTTCTGAAAGATTGAAGATTTGAAGTGTGCGTTCGTAAATTTTTTCTACGTTGCCCATCACCCGCTCACGATTGTAGCCATCGAGTTCAGCTGCTACATTTATCAAACCGCCTGCATTAATGAGGAAATCGGGTGCGTATAAAATGCCTTTCTCTATCAGCATAGGTCCATGAATATTTTCATCTGCAAGCTGATTGTTTGCAGCGCCTGCAACCACTGGGCATTTCATCTTTGCAATGCTGTCAGAATTTAGCGTAGCGCCGAGTGCGCAAGGTGCATACACATCAAACTCCATATCGAAGATTGCATTCCCTTCCACCACTTCTACTGTACGAAACTTATCAACTGTTTGGCGAATTTTTTCGCTGTTGATGTCGGCGATATAAACTTTTGCTCCGTCTTCAATAAGATGCCCTACGAGGTATTGTCCTACATGGCCTACACCTTGCACTAACACTTTCTTTCCTGAAAGAGTATCGCTACCCAGAGCTTTTTTTACAGAAGCCTTCATGCCCATAAACACACCATAAGCCGTGAAAGGAGAAGGATCGCCGCTGCCGCCCATATATTCGGGAACACCGGTAACATGCTCCGTTTCCAGCGCTATGTATTCCATGTCGCGGGCTGAAGTGTTTACGTCTTCGGCTGTAATGTATTTTCCATTAAGGCTGTCAACAAACTTTCCGTAACGACGCCACAGCGCTTCGCTCTTCATAGAAGGGTCCGCAACGATTACCGCCTTACCTCCGCCAAGATTCAACCCGCTGATAGCAGCTTTGTAAGTCATGCCGCGGCTAAGACGCAACGCATCTATAATGGCATCGTCGTGACTATCGTAGTTCCAAAGACGTGTGCCGCCAAGCGCGGGGCCCAATGTTGTGTTGTGTATGGCGATAATGGCACTTAAACCAGAATGTGGATCATTACAGAAAACTACCTGTTCATGTCCCATTTGCTGCATGTGCTCGAATACAGACTGTTGCATTGAAATTCTGAATTTGGTCGCAAACGTAAAGCAAAAAGATGGAAATGAAAACT
>CALMWT010000104.1 GCA_937870855.1 uncultured Taibaiella sp. | reverse complement strand
ACAGAACTGCACAGCAATTTTCCACTCCAACCCTTCGATATTTCTTGCAGTAAAGCAGCATTAGCTTTCCAAATGAGCGCTATGGTTCGCCGGTAGGGTTCCTTCACGGGAGTAATAATTGCGGCCATCATGCCGATGAAAAAATTCCAGCTTCCGCCCAGGGCAATTAACCAAACCCGTTCCTGCAATTCTCCCGGCGTATGGGTGGGAAAGGTATTGCCAATGATAAAGAGCACATACACTGCTATCGCCAGTCCACTTCCGCGATCACCAAGATTTTTAAATAAAGCTGCAATGAAACCTACAAGCGACATACAAACCACACTTAGCCAAAGAGTGGCTCCGGTAATGCTGCCTAAAATACCAAACAACACGGCCAGTAGGGTTCCTCCGGTAAGCACACGAATCCTTTGTGCAAAAGAACCCTTCAACTCAACCCAGCAAATGCACTCGGCAGTAAGGGTGATCCAGCTTGCTGCCTCAACATGCCCTGTAGATGACCCCCAGATAATGGGAACAATGGCCACAATAGCCATCCGCAAGCCCCAGCTAAGTGCAGGCTCAAAAGTTTCATTCTCCAGTAAGCGATTGAGATGTTTGTATGGATGGATTTTAATCAATGCACAGATTGAATTGATTGCAAGTTAAATCTATCTCGTTTTTCTTCGCAGTATAGATATTGGGGTTGAGGGTTGAAAAGTGCATCTGCGGAAACACTCTTGTAAGGTATATTCAGGAAAAGGCGCGAAGGCGCAAAAAGCAATTCTGGTATTCTTTAATTCTATAAATACCGTTTCAGACAGTTTCACACAGAGGGCACGGAGGAATAGAGACACAGAGAAATAATTCTGATAATCTTTCAATCCTTGAAATCATGGTTCAGACACAGTGGTTCAATAAGCGAGTTGCTTATCTATTAGCAACTGCAATTGCTTCGCAGTGATCGAACCTTCAAAAAAATTGCGGTACTGGTTCTTTCCATAAACAAGCAGTGTAGCCGGAATAGCGCCGCCCCATTCGCTTGCCAATTTGGGAATAAATTCGTTCGGCTTCGATTCATTGAGCCAGATCACTTCGTGCGACAGTTTTTTGCGCCTGATGAAATTGGCAACCTTCTTAGGATAGTCTTCTTTGAAGTCTGTACTCACCAATAAAATCTTAACCGGACGATCTGTAAATGCTTTCTCAAGTTTGTCGAATTCTGGCAATTCTTTCACACAAGGTCCGCACCAGGTAGCCCAGAAGTTTACAACATAAAACGTATCTGGATTGCTGATACGCTGCAACACATCTTCAGCTTTGTAAGCAGGGATGGATTGTGCATGAACTGAAAGTGAGAAAAGGACAATAACAAAAGAAAGAAAAAACTTCATGTCCTAAAGTTAGAGGGAATGCACTAATTGACTTGTTAACCTTCTTTGCGTCCGTAATTTTAGCGTTGCGCCTTTGTGAGAAAATTAACTACAACTTCCATTCCACCAACTGATTCACCCACTCTGCTCTGAAAGGCGTTTGCACTTTGATGTAGTTATCGGTGTAGCCTTCCATCATACCGTTTTTGTTGGCGCTTTCAAACAATACTTTGCGCGTTTGCGTGGCATGTTGTGCGGTGAAGAATTGCATTTTTTGATAGGAAAGATTCCGGAGCATTTTATTGCGTTCATGGCGTATATGCACAGGCACAATTGGCTTTATGTCTAATGCAATTGTATTGGCGCGTTCAGAGTAAGTGAACACATGCAGGTAAGAAATTTCAAGCTCGTGGAGGAAGTTGAATG
This sequence comes from uncultured Taibaiella sp., assembly GCA_937870855.1. GTDB lineage: Bacteria > Bacteroidota > Bacteroidia > Chitinophagales > Chitinophagaceae > JAFIGV01. Next base: position 6,899 of record CALMWT010000104.1, on the reverse strand, counting down.
TGTCCTGAAAATCTTCGTCACTTTCCGAAGGGAAACCAACAATTACATCCACACCAATGCAACAATGTGGCATTAGTTCTTTGATTCTCGCTACACGGTCTGCATACAATTCTCGCTGATAACGACGGCGCATTAATCCAAGGATTTTATTGCTGCCGCTTTGCAAAGGAATATGAAAGTGCGGCATGAATTTCTTCGACTGTGCTACAAATTCTATGATCTCATTGTTCAACAAATTTGGCTCGATGGAAGAAATACGAAATCGTTCAATACCGTCAGTGGAATCAAGTTGCTGAATAAGATTGAGAAAGTTTTCTTCCCGATGTTTTCCCCCATCACTTCCTTTTCCAAAATCCCCAAGATTAATTCCTGTCAGCACTATTTCTTTCGTTCCTGTCGCTGCAAGTTCATGCACATTGCGCAGCACACCTTCAATGCTATCGCTCCGACTATGACCCCGCGCTAATGGAATAGTACAAAAAGCACAATTATAATCGCAACCGTCCTGCACTTTCAGAAACGTACGGGTGCGGTCGTTGATGGAATACGAACTATTGAACCCGTTTACTTCTTCAATATCGCAGGAACAAATCTTTGCGCTATCTCCTTTTGCAAGTTCATGGATATGCTTCGACAAGTTGAATTTTTCCGCAGCACCCAACACAAGATCAACTCCTTCTATTTCAGCAATTTCTTTTGGTTTTAGCTGTGCATAGCAACCTGTAATAACCACCAACGATTGTGGCGAACGTCTTTGAATCCGCCGAACTATCTGGCGACATTCCTTATCGGCATTTTCCGTAACCGAGCAGGTATTAATCACATACACGTCTGCCTCTTCCTCAAAATCCTTCTTCACAAAGCCATCTGTTTCCAGCATACGACTAAGCGTAGAAGTCTCGGAATAATTGAGTTTACAACCGAGTGTATGAAAGGCTACAGACTTGCTTTGCATAAGGGCGCAAAGGTAGGCAAATGAATTGTCTGACCGAGATTTGTAGGATGTTTCTCTGTGTCTTTGTTTCTTTGTGTGCTCTGTGTGAAACTGTCTGAACCGGAATTTATAGAATTAAAGAATTTCCTTTTGCGCCTTCGCGTGAAGCATCCCTCATCCCTCACCCTCATTTCTTCTCTGCTTGTTTCTTCAGAAACAATTCAAATTCCTGCAACGAATAACTGCTAAGATTATGGCTGGGTGTCAATCCTCCTTTTTGTGCGCTCATCACTCCGTAATAAATATCTCTGTATCCTTTTACCGAATGCGCATCGGGATTAATGGAAAGCAACACACCTTTTTTCATTGCGTATTCTATCCATCGCCAATCAATATCCAAACGATGAGGATTTGCATTGATTTCAATTACCACATTGTGTTCCGCACAAGCATCAATAATTTTTTCATGATCTATAGGATATCCTTTTCTTGAAAGCAATAATCTTCCCGTAGGATGCCCTAAAATAGTTGTGAATGGATTTTGAATAGCTGTCAATAAACGACTCATAGCTTTCTCCAATGACATTTTAAGATTGCTATGCACGGAAGCAATAACCAGATCGAAAGTGCTTAGGATTCTTTCATTGTAATCAAGACTTCCATCGCCAAGAATATCTGCTTCTATGCTTTTGAATATTTTGAACGGAGCAAACTTTTCATTGAGTGCATCAATTTCCTGATGTTGTACGGCAATTTTTTCAGGCGTTAAACCTTGCGCATAATACGCAGCCTGCGAGTGATCGCTAATGACGAGGTATTCAAAACCCTGATCGCGTGCAGCTTTTGCCATCGTTTCGATCTTATCCAATCCATCGCTCCATGTAGAGTGCGAATGAATAATACCTTTTATATCCTTTGCTGTTATCAGTTCATCGAGGTCTCCATCGGACGCGTGCTGCAAAATGATGGCTGTTTCTCTAAGCGGTGGAGCGATGTAAGCGAGTTTGTTTTGCGAGAAAATTTCCTGCTCACTTTGGGGCGTTTCAGGAAGCGAATATTTTTCAAAGAATGCCTCCATAAAATCACTGCTGCCCGTGGCAACGAACAAAGTGTGGTAGAAAGTTTCCTTTGAGGTGAGGTAAAATTTGATAACAGGATGTTGCGGAATGCGAATAATTAAAATGTTGTTAGGCTCTTCTTCAATTGCGGCATCAGCAATGGATTGAAACTGATCTGTGATAATTTCTTTTTCAGCATCGGTTACTATTTCCACAAACTCCAGCACTTCGTCCTGCCTTCTTATAGCACCCGTTAATGCAAATTGTTTTTGAGGAAAAGCAGATTGAAGTTTATCACGCAGATCAATCGCCATCATTTCTACTTCCGCCCATAAATGAAAGCCCTGGCTTTTTTTGTAGTAGCTAATATTTTCAAGAATACTTGCCTGTGTTTTTGCTCCAAAACCTTTCACAGCAACCAGCCTGTTTTCAACGCAGGCATACTCCAGTTCGCCAAGCGTTTCGATGCCCATCTCTTTCCAAATTGTTGCTATTTTTTTCGGGCCAAGACCTTTGATGCTTAGCATTTCTAATATGCCCTGAGGAGTGGCCGCCATAATTTTTTGCAGCGGGTCGAACTTACCTGTTTGCTGAATTTCGCGAATTTTTTTTCCTGTGCTTTCTCCTATTCCTTTCAGACTAAAAAGTTCGGCATCATCCATTTCCTCAATTTCTTTCGGAAGGTTTTCGATGTGATACGCCGCAATGCTGTAGGATTTTGACTTGAAAGTATTTTCCCCATGAACATCCATCAGCTTTGCAAGCATGGAAAAATGGTCTGCTATTTCGTAATTGTTCATTGTTGGACTCTCTGTGTGAAACTGTCTGAATTGGGATTTATTGTATTAAAGGATTATCAGATTTACTGCCTATTGCTTACTGGTTATTGCCTACTGTCTATTGCCTATTGCTTACTGCTTACCCGTTCCTTCACCCACTCCATCACCAGTTTCAGCTGCTCCTCGCGGCCAATATTCGTGTTGTCGAGTACCACTGCATCTTCCGCTTGTCTTAGTGGACTTTCTTCCCGGTTGCTATCAATATAATCGCGCATAGCCAGGTTGTGTTGCACATCTTCAATAGTGGCTGCTTGTCCTGCTTCGCAAAGCTCTTCAAACCTGCGTTTTACCCTAATTGCCAAATCGGCGGTCATGAATATTTTAAGTTCTGCATCCGGAAACACGACAGTACCGATGTCTCTTCCATCCATCACAATTCCTCTTTTCTTTCCCATTCTTTTTTGCTGCGCAACCGCAAAACCACGCACCTCTTTCACTGTAGCAACTTCACTTACTTTTTCTGCAACAATCATATCCCGAATATATCGTTCTACATTCTCATCATTCAAATGAATTTCAGACTTGCCGGTATTTTCATTGTATTCAAATGACAGCCGTAGGTTGGTCAAAGCGTTCAGTATTTCTACAGGATTATTTACATCTACATTCTGGCGAAGAAAATAAAGCGTTATGGCGCGATACATAGCGCCACTATCAATGTATTTATAACCCAATGATCCTGCTAATTCTTTTGCAAGCGTACTTTTTCCGCAGGAAGAATACCCGTCTATTGCTATGATGATCTTGGAAGCCATTCCTGCAAATTTCAACTTTCTGGACTGTAATCAAAACAAGCGGCACAATCTTATTTCACCCAAATAAAAAAGTGTATGAAAGACAAGGATCTTTTAAAACAAAACAGCGGCGCACAGCAAGGCAATGTGCATTTGGACAGCGATGCGGGCACTAATGAGGGAAAACAAGGCAGCACTGCCGATAAAACCACCAACAGCGAAAAGGCAAATTCCAATAAGGCCGACAGCAAACCCAGCGATAAAGACCTTACAACTTCTGAAGAAAACAGAGAAGCGGACACTTTGGGAAATCCGTAAGTGGAAATTGGGAAAATGTGGCTGTGGGAATGTTTGGCTCTCGAGTTAAGAGGCGAAAGAGTTTCAATGCTTTATAGTATGAAACAATAGAAGCTATATGTAGGCATGTAATTGTTGGCTACGCTTGGTACAATAAACAACAATCACTATGTCGGAAACAAAAAACAGTAACGAGCAAAAGAGGGAAAACCAAAGCAAAATTTCAAAAAGAGGCTTTGCATCTATGGATGCTGCCAGGCAAAGAGAAATTGCCAGCAAGGGAGGAAAAGCTGCGCACCAGCAAGGAGTGGCGCATAAGTGGTCGTCGGAGGAAGCGCGCGCTGCGGGACGTAAAGGCGGCGAGTCGGTAAGCCGAAACAAAGAACACATGGCTGCAATAGGACGGAAAGGAGGCGAAGCAGCGCACAACGTGGCGCAAGGAAAAAAGGAAGAGAGCTAATACAGGCTTCATAGAGGCACGATATTATGATCTCTAAAGAAAATTAAATCAACAAATTCAAATCATTATGGAAGAAAATAATCGCAATCAGCAAGATCAGGAACAGCAAGGAAATATGACAACCGGCGGCGCAATGGCTGGAGGAGAAGGTTCAAAAAATCAGCAACGCACAACTTCATCGGGCGCAGAAGGCGAACAAGACCCGGGTCAGGCTGGAAGAAGTAATTCTGAATCTGAAAAAAACATGCAAAGAACAGGTAGCAACGAACCGAAAGAACACATAGGCGGCGGGCAACAAAGCGAAACCGGCGGCATCGGAATATCGGAAGATGATGAAGACCTCGGTGGTCGTGTAAGTCGGCAATCGCATGGGGGCGGACAACCCGACTCGATAGGAAGTAGCCCGCAAGAAGAGCAAAACAATACGGGCAATCGCTGATAAAAATTGTATTGTCAGAAAAAAAGCGCAACGTTTCATAAAGATGTTGCGTTTTTTCTTTTGGGGAAAAGGAGTGGATGCTATAACGCTCAGTCGTTTTTAAATCATTAAAACATTTCTGTTTTATACTCTGAATATCCTATTTGCCGCACAATTATATTTGTTGTTTTTCTTCACCTCAAAACAAAAAATCGTGACGGCCAGCGATTTTCATAGAGCATTGCGTAATATTTACGATAAGCAGTCCGTTGGGTTCGGGCAACTGCAACTTGATGACTTGACATTACAACTCAACATTGATAAGGAAATTGCCTCGCAGCATTTAGATACCTTGGAGACACTCGACCTGATAACTTTTCATGATACTGAAAGGAAGTTGTTTTCTCTTACAGAATCAGGGAGGTTAGCCAATCTTCCCTGAAGCTGAAATTCTCTCCCGCCAGTAATAGACGTTAAATTTATTAGCGTGCTCCCCCAACCTTAAGGACAAATTGCCTGTCCCTTTGAAGGCGTTATACGCTATATATTAAATTACCCGTTTTACTGATTACTTTATAAATTTACTTCCACAAAACATTACCCATGCGCAAATTGCTTACTCAAACCTTTTTAATCTCTTTTCTTTTATTTAATACAGAAAAGTTATTAGCTCAATACTGCACACCTAGCTATACTTCTGGTTGTGTAGTTCAAGACCAAATTGAGAGTTTTTCAACTACACTGGGCATTACCAACATTACCAACAACAATAATGGTTGTGCCGGAAACGCGCCAAGCTACACCACCTACTTTAGCAATATGACAGTTACACAGGTCCAAGGGCAGAGCTTTAATTTTTCTGTTCAGGCAAACGCTGCATATCAGCAAGGATTTCGCATTTGGGTAGATTGGAACCAAAATAACAGTTTCGCAGACCCCGGAGAAGATGTTTGGAATTCTGTGACATGGGGCACCACTCCCTATACCGGAACTATAAATGTCCCAATCACCGCTTTGCCCGGGATCACGAGAATGAGAGTATTATGTCGCTTTGCAACGCTTCCATTAACTACGGACTATTGTGCTACGAATATGTCTTATGGCGAAACAGAAGATTATAATGTGAGTGTGGTTTCTGCCACACCATGTTCCGGCACTCCCAATACAGGAACGATCACGCAAGTGGGAAGTTGCCCTTCTACTTTGATGCTAACGGGTGCAACGATACAAGCAAACATCAATGTTCAATGGCAAAGTCGTCTTGCCTGCGGAGGTACCTGGACTAATATTCCCGGTGCTACCCAGTGGAATTATACTTTGCCAAGTTTCAGCCAACCCACTCAGTTCAGAGTATATTTCTTGTGCACCAACTCAAACCTCACAGACACTTCCGCGCCTATCACCGTAAATTCGGTAACTCCATGCTATTGTGCTTCCGCTTCTTCCTCCAATTTCTACAACAATATCACCAACGTCACTTTTGCTACCATCAACAATTCTTCAGTTTGCGCTAATACTTACACCAATTTCTCAAATACAGTTCCACCTCCAAGATTACTGAGAGGCGAACAATTCAATTTTACATTAACGAGTGATAATTGCTATGCGCTAAGCCAGTTTGGGAATTATGGAGTAGCTGTATTTATTGACCTGAACCGAGATGGAACCTATGCTACATCTGAGCGGGTTTTTGCTCCTGCAACCACTTATTCTGGACAAACTTTTTCAGTGAGCGGAACCATTACAATACCTACCACTGCATCGAACGGACAAACAGGAATGCGTGTTATTCTTGCATCAAGCGGCGCTGGAAATAACATAACAGGATGTTGGAACACTTCTAATTCTTATACTTATGGTGAAACCGAAGACTACATTGTGAATATTGAATACGCTCCTACTATTACGGGCACGGGGCTGGTAAATGGTCAGGTATCATTCTGTTCGGGTCAAAGTGCAACGCTCACCGCAAGTGCGCCGGGTGTGAGCAACCCAATGTTCCTTTGGAAAAAACCAAACAATGGCGGCTGGGATACTTCAACCACACTTACGTTCAACAATCTGCAACCTACACAGGCGGGTAATTACTTTGCTTACATTCTCACTCCGGGTTGCCCTGGCGCTCCTCCCGATACGTCTGCTGCAAGAATGGTAAACAT
>CALMWT010000103.1 GCA_937870855.1 uncultured Taibaiella sp. | reverse complement strand
TATAAACTCTTACATAAAAAGTATCTCCTTCAAAGCAGCTATAATTCATAGTGTCAATCTTGAAAGTATTTGTCAGTGACACATAGCTATTGGTGAGTTCATTCTGAAATTTATTGTACAAGTAATAATAAACACCGCCTGTAGCGCCTGGTTGAACCATGCGCGTAGAGGTGATAAGCCGCAAAGATTTTCCACCTGCGGGCACTACCAAACGGTAGAAATCAAAAACGTCATTGGATGCTGCATTGTTTACATACCGTTGTGAACCGAGATGCCCAGTCGTATCCGTCTGAAAAGGAAGATTGATAGCAGAAGTAAAATCGTCATTCACTTCGACATCGTTCTTCAAAGTAAAATCCGGTGTGTATTCTACCCGCAGCTTATACTCTTTGCAACCAGCCTGATTACTCCAGTTATAAACTCTTACATAAAAAGTATCTCCTTCAAAGCAGCTATAATTCATAGTGTCTATCTTGAAGGTGCTATTCAGCGACACATAGTTATTGGTTAGCTCCTGCTGAAACTTGTTGTAGAAATAATAATACACGCCGCCTGTAGCACCCGGTTGAACCATGCGCGAAGAGGTGATAAGTCGAAGAGATTTCCCACCCGCAGGCATCACAATGCGGTAGAAATCAAAAATGTCGTTTGATGCTGCATTGTTTACATACCGTTGTGAACCTAAATGTCCGGTTGTATCCGTTTGAAAAGGAAGATTGATAGCAGAAGTAAAATCATCGTTTACTTCCGTGTCGTTTTGAACTGTAAAATCCGGTGTTGTTTCGCAACGGATAGTGTATTGTTTGCAGGCGCCCTGATTGCTCCAGTTGTAAACCCGCACGTAGAATGTATCTCCTTCGAAACAGCTATAATTAAGTGTATCTATTTTGCTCGTGCTCGTGAGCGCAATGTAGTTGTTGGTTAGCTCCTGCTGAAACTTGTTGTAGAGATAAACATAAACCCCTCCGGTTTGACCAACTGTAGTCATACTCGCAGTTGTAATGAGTCTGATGCTCTTACTTCCTGCAGGTACTATACAACGGTAATAATCGAAAATGTCCGGTGCACACACTCCCCCACTCATGTTGGTTGCAAAGTTCATGGGTGTGGCTGTGAGAAAAACATCGTTAGGCTCAATTTCCGTTTGTGCATAAGCAACCCGCGGAACGACCAACAATAAAAGAAAACAAACAAAAAATAAGAAGGCAAAATTCATTTTGCGCTGCAACGGAGTAAATCTTTGCATGTGATATCGTTTAGCTCATTATTCAATGGAAGAAAATGGAAGAACTGTTCAAGTAATCTTAACTTTTCAGTTCACCAGACTTTCGCTATTAGATATAATCGCAGTGGAGGGAAAAGGTCATCAATCTTTTTGAAAAAATTTTTTGAACTACTCCGGCATCTAAGAAACACTTCTACGCTTACGTTGGAACAATATGTAGCCGACCAATGTAAGTGCAGCCAAAATAACAAGAACCCACCACCCGATTTGCTTGTTATAGGATTGGTTGAAATGAATAATTGCAGGCTCACCCAGCAAGATCAAACCTGACCAATATGCCGGATGTGATAGTCGTCCTTCCGATTTTTTAAGATAGTCCAGTTTTGCACGTCTTAGTGCTTCGTCTGTGGTGAGTTCTGCTTTCACATAAGCCATGAATGATTTGGTGATGTCGCTGCTTGCATGCTCATCTACTTTCCAGAGTGCCATGAGAATGCTGTTGCTTCCGGCAAAATTGAACGCATGTGCCAGCGAAACCATACCCTCTCCATCCTGATATCCCGGACGACCAGTTTCGCAAGCTGTGAGTAAAGTTATTTCAGAGCGAAGATCACAATTGTAAATATCGCTCAGGTAAAGCCTGTTAGAATCATTGCCTCCATCGCCTTTGGCAAAAATCAACCCCGACTTCTGCGGATAAACATTGTTGAACTCAGCGTGTGTGGCAATATGTATCACTTTATGTCCACCGGCGTTTTTCTCAAAAGCCTTTCGGGTCGAGGCGCTTTCTGTATATACTTCTCCATTCAGTTGCTTCTTTAAATGCTTTGTAAGAGTTGTAGTAGTGGGCTGCGGTAAAAGTGTGAGATAAGCCTGATCGAGATGCAGGGTATCCTTTTTTGAAGTCGCATATTCGTTCTTCATTTTATCAGAAAAACCAGGTGCAAACGCTACGTAATTGTTGCTGAAAGAGATTTCCTTTTGCTGTGCCCTTAGCATGAACAAACTATAATGATAAGTCAGGCTATGCCGTGCAAGCAAGCTATGGTCAGTCAGTTGTTTGTAACTATTGACAGGTTTTGTCGCCAGCATATCGAAGGAGAGACTATACAAAAAGCCATCGGGAATTATTACCACACGGGGAGTAGAAATATACTTTTCCAGTGGTGTCCAAAGCTGTTTATACACTTGATGCAACACAGCGAGATGTGCGTCCTCTTTTAAATTTGATTGCAGCGAACCAATTAATTTTTCTAATCCAGCAGTTGAAAGGGTGACTACATTTTTTCGCGCGCTATCTGCCACCAATACAACCAATGCCGTATCTACAAAATAAAAACGAACAAGGGTTGCATCCTCCGGTAAAGACGATTGCAATTGGGGTAAGGGCTTGAACAGTGTAGCGTACCGCAATTGATAGTAGCTTGGAAAATCTCTTTTCACTCTTTCAAGATGTTGCTCCCACAAAGTGACGGCTTGCAGATAATCATTGATAACATCCGGCTTTTCAGTGTCTTCGGTGAGTGTATTTCTGATGCGCGCTTTCAGACTTGTTTCTTCTGCAATAATTTGTTGCGGCACATTGGAAAACCTGATTGCTTCTTCCTGGTCGAGTCTGCTACGTATTCTGTTGTACAGCGATGATTCATGAAGATTAATGAACCGTTCAAGGTATTTGGGATCTGCGGATGCAAGGTGTAACTCAAGCGCTATTTTCTTTGAAAACTCTATCAATTCACGATTGTATTCAATAATGAATTGCAGATTGTAGGCTTCATCTAAAAAACCTTTTCTGCCTTCCAATATTTCCAAAGCCTGATCCAGTCGTTGCATTGTTTGCTGCAAGACAGTCTGGTTTTTTACAGGTTCCAACTCATACCTCGCACTTGCATTTACAAAAATGGCTTGTGGTTTAAAAAATTCCATTTTCACTGAATCAAGGCGGCTTCCTCCTTCTTTCAACTTACGGTTGATAAGCAGCAATGCACGGTTGCTATATTCCAATGCCTGACCGTAGTTTTTTCCGTGATAGTGAATAGTGGCAATGTTCAGAATCTGATAGAACTCCCGCAGTCCACCATTTTTTCCTTTGCTCGGCAGGCGCTCATAAGCCTGATTTGCTTTTTGCAAAGCCTTTTTGTACTCGTCATTTTTCGCATAAAACACAGTGATGTTTTTCACAAAATCGCCGTACATATCATCGTAAGCACCCTGATAAGCGATCTCGTATAAAGAGTCTGCAACTTCAAAACTTCTTTTTGCCTCGTCCTTTTTCTTGAGGTTTGTGCTTACAGTCGCCATGATATACCATGCATCTCCAAGCGATAGTAAATGAGCGCCTTCATCCATATTTTTCGATCGCTCAATTGCCCGTATCAAATAGTATCTCGATTTATCGTAGTCGCCGATGTTATTGTAATTAGACCCCAGCAATACCTCTGTTTTTAGGAGCTCACCATCATTAGGCTTAAGGGTTGCGATCTTGATCTTGTAGGAATAAATCAAGAGATCGTTTGCACGGCCAATATTGCCGAGCTGTGAGTAATAAACCGAAAGATTTTCTATAGTGCGGCACAGGTCTGTTTTGCCCCGCTGAATGGAATGTTCATCTTTACTGACTTTGATGTATTGCTTCAACAATTCGATGGATTTGTAAGAATACCGGATCGCTTCGTGTGTCTTCCCTTCCATGTTGCTGATGATCGCCATGTTCTTATAGACCGTAGCCGGATCGTGATAACTGTTATCGTTGTCGCGTGGCATCTTTGCAAGAATATCTAATGCCTCGTGATAAAAAGCCAGCGCACTATCGGTAATGGAATATACCAACATCATTTTTGCCATTGCAGCCACCGAATTGTAGGCATCTTTCAAAGGAATTTGTTTATCCCCGATTCTCATCTGATAGGCTTGGCGATGATACAAAAGCGCATGTTTCATGTCGTTATTATGACTTGCATATTCGCCCAGCAGATAATAAGCATCGGCTACCATTTCATTGGATGGAGGAGATAGTTGTAGATATTGTTTAAGAGCAAGATCACCGGCTGCATAAGCCTGGCTGTAAATATTGTTGGAATAAAAAAAGAAGGCTGCTTTGTCGTAAGCTTTTGCCAATTGTCGGGTAGCTGGCTTCAGTGTCTTTATCTGATTAATAAAAGAATAGATTGCCGCAACCGCTTCTTTATCTCCTTTTAGTTCTTTTACAATTTGTCCTTTGAGTGCTATGCAGGCAACGAGCGAATCAATGTTTTTGGAAGAAAAATAAATACCGACATTTTCCTGTAGCATTTTATTTGCCGTGGAAAAATTGTTGGCGGCAATTGCATGGTCAATGGCTTTCCTTTCAAATCGAACGGTTTGAGCAGCGGCAAGTCCCACGCTCATAAGGTGAACCACAAACAGAAAAACTGTAAGGCAATTCTTTAAGATCATAGCCAATGATAACTAAAGTCTGACAGGTCAGATCATAACAGGCGGCATTCCATGATCATTGTTGCAGTTGGTCTATCAGTTTGCCCGCTTCTGTCCTTCCCGACTTTTCAAGATAGTAAATTGCCTTTTCTTTTTCGTTGCTTTTTACATAAGCGAGTCCTAAATACCAGCAAGCTTCTTTATAAAATGCACTTTCTGTATTTGCCGCTACAAGAGAAAGGTGATTGATGGCGATCTCATTTTTCGATGCCGCCTGCGCCGACACACCTGTAAAATATTGCAGCGTATCGTTAGCGGGGTTGGTTTTTAGCAATTGGTTCCAGGAAGCAAATGCCTTTGCATACGCTCCGCTTTTGTAATCTACCATTGCTCTTTCAAAATTATAATTGCTGCCTTCGCCCATTGCTGTGATTAAACCCGGATCGGGCTTATAATATTTTGCAAAAAGCCGTGCAGGCACGCTTTGGTTGTAGAAAACAATGCCTGTAGCTATTGCCACGATAAAACATGCGGCAATCCACCAGGACATGCGAAAGGAAAATGTTTTTGGTGACACAGACGGCTGAAGCTGACTGTGATAACTGTTGAGATTATTTTGCAAAGCAGTTTCACTAACAGCAAACATCATCAGTTTCATTTCCTTTACCTTTTCGGCTAAAGAAATATCGTTTTGTATTCTTGCATGAAACAATGCTATTTCCTCCTCGTGCATATCGCCACGCAGAAAACGATCTATTTCGTTGCACTCCTCTTCCGATATGTTATAG
>CALMWT010000102.1 GCA_937870855.1 uncultured Taibaiella sp. | reverse complement strand
GCAAAACCAGTGACTACAGGATCTACAACTTCGAGGTGAGAAGGATTGGGAGCAAGCTGTACATTGATCTCTTTGTCTTCAGCAGTTTTTATGTTGGAACGAAAACCAAGATGATATTTTACATCTCCGCTTCCCATCGTAGTATCTGGCGGAACATTGCCTTCAAACTCCGAAAATATCTGTTCATAAGTTTTGCCCAGCGTATTGGCAAGCACATTCAATCTTCCTCTGTGCGCCATACCGATAACTACTTCCTGCACGCCATGGTTCGCAGCGTTTGTAATAATTGTATCTAATGCTGCTATGGTGCTTTCGCCACCTTCCAGACTAAAACGTTTTTGCCCGATGTATTTTGTGTGAAGAAATTTTTCAAAGATCACTCCCTCGTTCAACTTCTCAAGTACACGTCTTCTTTGGGAAATAGACAATGGCTTTTGCATTATCCGTTCAAACGCATCTTCCACCCATTTACAACGCTCTGAGCTGTTGATATAAGTGTATTCAACGCCTACTTCTCCGGCATAAGTATTCTTCAGCTTTGCAACAATATCCCTGAGTTTGACTTTACCCATTCCTGCAAACTGACCGGCAAAAAATTCTTTATCAAGGTCAGTTTCATTCAATCCAAAATCCTGCAAATCGAGTTGTGGATTGCGGTCTTTTCTTGGACGAATTGGATTGGTAGTTGCGATGAGATGTCCGCGCTTGCGATAGGCATTTATCAATTTAAACACACTAAGTTCCCGACCTAATTGTTCATTGCTTACCGGTGTTTTTTCGGACGCAGCACCATTACTACTCGCCTTACTTACTGCGAAATCGAACCCTTCAAAGAATTTTTTCCATTCAGGGTCAACAGATTCAGGATTTGTTGTGAAATCGTTATAAAGAGACTCGACATAAGATGGATGAGCACTCATCACGTAACTAAAATCTTTCATCGTACAAGCAAAGGTTTTAAATAGACTATCAACGCCTTTTCTCAGGGCGAGCAAAGTTAACTAAGCGCAGTGAATTGCATGGAATGACTTTATACTTAAAGTGATAAAGATTGCCACGTTTTTAAAAACAGTTCTTGCTTCGGTCTTTATCATATCAAGAAAAGAAAAACAGCAGGTTGTTTGGCCTGCTGTCAAATTTCAATTGGGATTTTAAACTATCACTTTCGTGCAAATACGCGGTAAGGATTATCGAACCAGGAAATGAAATTATACGTTTGTTGATCGAACCTTACAGACGATACATAACTCTGACACAAAGCGCTCGGCTCTTTTTCTTGTGTAAATTTTGGTGTAGCGTCCGATATTTCTACTGTTCTTTTCGCCTTCGGTAAATGCAATTGCCAATCGTGTACATAGAAAAGCGATTCAAGCTGTGGATAATTATCCGGCACTAATCTGAAGGAATCTTTTCCCACTTCTATTCTTTGCAAATGCGCTCTGTTAATTCTGATTGTGTCGAGTAGCTGAGTGAAATTTGTATTTTTTTCAAACCTGCGAATGATGATTGTGTCTGACTCGTCTTCTGTAAACCCTACGAAAACCATGTGCGGTGCAATGAATGGACAGTTTTCTTTTTTATCGTTGGTGCAACTTTGCACCCCAAGTATTGTAGCAGCAACGAGTATCAGCAAAGAGCCTATACGAACCATGTGTGTTATTGTTTGAAGCGACTAAAATAGTTATTTGCAGGGAATTATCTAACAGCGATCGCAAGGAGTTTCAAATCAAAAAGCTATTCGGGAACGAAATAATAATCGAGCAAAGAATCTCTATAGACTTTTGAAAAATTTCCGGCTGCAATTGTAACATTCAAATCCTTTTTGATGATCCCAATACCTTTTACAAACCACACATCCATAAACCCTATGTCGGTATAATCTGATGGAATTCCTAAATCAATCCTTCCCCAAAACTCGTGGTGTATCTTTTTCACATCAGTATATATTTTCCCATTGATGGCCATATTTCCTGCCATCTCTACTAATCTGCTTTCCACCTTCACATCGAATTTCAAACCGAGATAGTCCAGGTTATCAATGTTTGTCCATTTTTCACCGATTGGAACGTCTTCTTTGAAAAAAATAACCGTAATGAATTGTGTGTAAGTTCCATCTAAATCAACCAGAGTGACATATCTACTCGTGTTCTTACCAAAAAATTCAGGCATAATATTCCTTTCCGCCGAAGTGGTATCTACCCGTTCGTAATAGCTGAAAAACAAACCTTTAATTGTGGAATCTCTACCGGTTGCTGTCATCACTGACACTGTGCTATCCGATCCTCCATACAACCACCACGATCCTGTTTTATTGGTCATCAGGTCATATTTCTTCTGGTTTTTAGGATCTAATTTTTGATTTTCCCCCACCTCTTTTTTACAAGAACTGAAAGCGAGTAAGACCAACAAAAAACCACAGTATAGCTGCTTCATATAAATATTAGCGTATGCTTAAAGGTACATTTTTTTGAGATTGGCGGATAGTATTTGAAGAGATGTTTGGGGTAAGTTTTATTTTGCCGGTAGAATGAAACATTTATTCCTGTTTTGCTTTTTGCTTCTTGTTAATAGTTCTTGCCGCAAAGACTTGATTCGTTGGCAGCAGGTTGAAAAACTGGAAACATTTACAGACAAAGATCGCTTCAACAAAATTTTTTTCATCAACGACAGTTTGGGTTTTGTAATTGGTGGACAAAGATTTTTCAACAGTACCATTCTTAAAACTACGGACGGAGGAAAAACCTGGAATTATAGGAATATTCCGGAAGCGCCGAAGTCTCTTTTCGGCATCACTACTTCTCCAAACGGAACGCTTTACATTATTGGCTTTGATGGAAAATTGCTAAAGTCTGAAGACGCAGGAGAAAGCTGGCAGTTTCATCAACTCTGGTATTTGCCCTACAAAGACATTGCAATGTTTGACGACAAGGACGGTATAGCAGTAGGTGGTATTAGCTTTTATGCAGGCTATAAAACACAACTTGATCTTAATGGAAATTTCGGCGCGTTCGATTCCGTAGGCTATGAAATAAATGATGTGGAAATGATAGACGGTAACGCAGGATACCTTGCAACCTACGGAGCAATTTTGAAGACAAATGATGCAGGAAAATCCTGGCAGATGCAGGAAATAGAAAACGACAACTTTACATCAATACGCGCCTACGGCGAAAATGAAGCCTGGACTTGCGGATACAACGGTAGTATCTTTCACACATCAGACGGCGGCAAAAACTGGGAAAGAATGCGTGACGGCAACGACTTAACCAAACCACGTTACAGGTTACTCGATATTCTTTTTCAAGACCCACAACATGGTTTTGCAGTAGGGGAAAATGGATTATTTCTCTTTACCGACGATGGCGGATATCACTGGATGGAGTTTGAACGTTTTACAGACAATACACTACGCTGCATCATAAGCAGGAAAGATGGAAGTCTAATGGTTTGCGGAGATAACGGTAGGCTCTACTCGGTGAAACCTAAGAGGTTTTAAAAACCTGTGAGGTTTGTTCCCTATTTTTGCCGACCCGTAAAAACGGTCATTCATTTATCAAAGGTTTCGTTCCAAAACATGGTACAGAGTACACTTAGCGAACAGGAAGTTGTTCGCCGCGACAAGCTGAAAGAATTAGAAGGACTTGGCATCAATCCCTACCCTGCTCCACTTTTTGAAGTAACACACAATGCAAAAGAAATAAAGGAGAATTTTTCAGAAGCAACCCTGGAAAACTATAAATCAGTATCACTTGCAGGGCGCGTAATGAGCGTGCGCGACATGGGCAAGGCAAACTTTGCAGTCTTGCAAGACAGTACTGGTCGCATTCAACTCTATATAAAGCGCGATGATATTTGCCCTGACGAAGACAAAACATTATACAACACGGTTTGGAAAAAACTAATTGACATAGGCGACATCATCGGTGTAAAAGGATTTGTTTTCATCACAAAGACTGGTGAAACTTCAGTACACATTACCGAGTTTACTTTGCTTTCTAAAGCGCTACGCCCGCTGCCGGTAGTGAAAGAAAAAGACGGCGAAGTGTTTGATGCTGTAAGCGATGTAGAATTCAAATATCGGCAACGCTATGCAGACCTTATCGTAAACCCCGGCGTACGCGACACGTTTGTGAAGATCACTAAAATGAAGAATGCCATCCGTGCTTTCCTCAATGAACGTGGTGCGTTGGAAGTTGATACGCCTGTACTTCAAAGCATTCCCGGCGGGGCTATTGCGCGTCCTTTCATCACCCATCACAATGCGCTTGATATTCCTTTATACCTCCGTATTGCCAATGAACTTTATCTAAAGCGTTTGATAGTTGGTGGCTTCGATTGGGTGTATGAATTCAGCCGCAACTTCCGCAATGAAGGAATGGACCGCACGCACAACCCTGAGTTTACCATCCTTGAATTTTATACCGCCTACAAAGATTATCTCTGGATGATGGAGATAACCGAACAAATGCTGGAACAAACCGCCATAGCCACCAACGGCGTTACCGAAGTAGAAGTGGACGGCAAAAACATTTCCTTCAAAGCGCCATTCACACGCATATCCATCTTCGATGCTATTAAACAACACACAGGTATAGACATTACCGGCATGGATGAAGAGCAGCTACGCGAGGTGTGCCACCAACTCAACATTCATGTGGACAAAACCATGGGAAAAGGCAAGCTCATAGACGAAATATTTGGCGGAAAATGTGAGCACCATTACATACAACCCACCTTCATCATAGACTACCCCATAGAAATGAGCCCCCTCACCAAAAAGCACCGCAACAAAGAAGGACTCGTAGAGCGCTTCGAGCTAATGATAAACGGAAAAGAAATAGCCAACGCCTACAGCGAGCTAAACGACCCAATAGACCAACGCGAACGATTTGAAGAACAAGTAAAACTAATGGAGCGCGGCGACCACGAAGCAATGTATATAGACCACGACTTCCTCCGCTCGCTCGAATACGGTATGCCACCCACAGCAGGCATAGGCATAGGCATAGAACGACTTGCCATGCTCCTCACCGCACAGCACTCCATACAAGATGTGTTACTATTTCCGCAAATGAGACCCGAAAAAACTGTAGAATAACACCCGCCCCGCACCCAGCGGGGTTTATTTTTTCTACCTTAGTAACATGAAATCCGCACTCCTACTTCCCCTCCTATACCTCACCACCACCACATCCGCACAATCCTACACCGACACCATACAACAACACCGCAGCGCCTACCGAACCGAATTTGTAACCAACGAACACAGCCCCCTATCCGCACAAGACACCCCCTACCTACGCTTCTACCCACCCAACCCACAATACCGAACCACCGCCACCCTAAAAACCACACCCAAAGCCACCCCATTCCAAATGCCCACCCACAGCGGCAAAGCAAAAACTTACAGAAAATACGCCGTACTCACAT
>CALMWT010000101.1 GCA_937870855.1 uncultured Taibaiella sp. | reverse complement strand
GTCCCGGGCGTTGGCACCATTCATCGCAGTAGCTACTATTCAGCACTCCCCCATCGCCTGCCAAATAGTCCTTCCGTCCTGTCGGAAACCGTCCCCCAAGGTGTGGGGTACGCAACTCCTACTCGCGGGAACCCATCTCCGAACGGCCGGAACCCATCTCTGACTGACGGGAAGGCATCTCCGAGTGGCGGGAATGCACCTCTGAATCGCGGGTACACGTCTCCGAATCGCGGGAACGCATCTCTCTATGGCCGGAACCCGTCTCTGAACTACCGGAAGCCATCTCCGAATGACCGGAACGCGTCTGTGAGTGGCAGGAACGCATCTCTTGATGACCGGAAGGGGTAAATGCAATTTTTTGATATTTTCGTTCGTTTGCCCTTGCCTGTTTTTTTCAAACTTTACCCCGGCAAACATAAATTCCTCCTTACTTTTGCCCCCATCATTTCCACCCCATGTTACAAGACATTCAGATTTTAAATGAGAAAGAAACCCGCGCCGGCTTTGGTGAGGGAATTTTAGAAGCCGGCCGCCGCAATGCCAATGTGGTGGCCCTCACCGCCGACCTTGCAGGCTCTTTAAAATTGAATGCTTTTATGAAAGAATTTCCAGAGCGTTTCTTTCAATGCGGCATTGCCGAGGCAAATATGATAGGCGTGGCGGCAGGCCTTACCATAGGCGGAAAAATTCCGTACACCACCACATTTGCCAACTTTTCTACCTCTCGCGTTTACGATCAGATTCGCCAATCGGTAGCCTATAGCGGCAAAAATGTGAAAATTTGTGCATCGCACGCGGGGCTTACTTTGGGTGAAGATGGCGCTACACACCAGGTGCTGGAAGATATTGGTATGATGAAAATGCTGCCGGGAATGACGGTAATAGTGCCCTGCGATTTTAACCAAACGAAGGCTGCAACCATAGCAATAGCCGAGTATGCGGGGCCGGTATATCTGCGTTTTGGCCGCCCGAAGTGGGCAAACTTTACGGCAGAAGATCAAAACTTTGAAATAGGAAAAGCCCAGGTGCTTGCCGAAGGAAATGATGTGTCTATAATAGCCTGCGGCCACATGGTGTGGATGGCGGTAGAGGCTGCAAAGGCGCTGGCAGAAAAGGGCATAACCGTAGATCTTATAAACATGCACACTATAAAACCTTTGGATGAAGGTGCAGTAATTGCTTCTCTGAAAAGAACGGGTTGTGTAGTAACTGCGGAAGAGCATCAGATAAATGGCGGACTGGGAGATAGTATAGCGGGTGTGGCATCGCGGCATTGCCCCGTGCCCCACGAGTATGTGGGCGTAATGGATACATTTGGCGAAAGCGGTACACCCAAACAACTGCTTCAAAAGTATGGTCTTACCACAGAAAACATTGTGGCTGCCGCAGTAAAAGCAATAGCAAGAAAAGCGTGAGGATAATCTCTTCACCAACATCAAAAAAAGGCGCAGTGATTGCGTCTTTTTATTTTGGCGCGATGTTAGTGCCACTTCAGCAAACGTTTTTTAGAATGAGATACCTGCTTGCTTTTGTTTTTTCCGTTATTGTTTTTTCCTGCGCCACTACCAGAGAGGTGAACAACCTTCAGTATCATAGCGTGCAAAACTTTCGCCTTACCAAGCTCGATATTAAACCAGAGGTAGGCATGGATGTACAGTTTTATAACCCTAATACTTTTGGTCTTACGCTGAAAGATGCAAGCCTTGAGCTATACATCAATAATGCCCACATTGGCAGCGCTTTTATCACAAACAGCTTCAACGTGCCGGGACGAGATACTTTTCTGATGCCGGTAACTATAGCGCCAGATCTTAAGAATGTTTTTCCCAATGCGCTTCAGCTATTATTCAATAAAGAAGTGGATGTAAGAATACAAGGGTCGGTGAAGGCAGGCAGGGGAATATTTATTACCATACCGATCAACTATCAGGGAAGGCAACGTCTGAATGCTTTTTAACGCGTAGGGATTTTTATCCGATCCAAAAGAAGCTAATGGCAAACAAAACGGTCATTCCGATTACCAGCATAAAGATGTAGAAACCCACTTGTCCGTTTTGAAACAAACGAATACGATCTCCACCCCACCATACTGACTTTCCTATACCGTTTACAAAACCATCAATGCCGTTACGTTCAGCAAAGCGATCAAGGAAACCGGATAGTAATGCCATCGGACGAACAATAATGGCATCGTAAAGCTCATCTACATACCATTTGTTCTCTATTACTTTTGCAAGACCGGTATTGGGTGCAAACGCAGGTTTGCGATGGGCAGCATAGCCTGCTATTGAAAACACAATTGCAATTACTGTAGAAATTCCAAGCAACATCCACTCTGTGCTATGATCAAGATGGTGCAAAGCTCCATTAGTTACGGCTGAACTTAAATAATTACCGAGCGTATGACTTTCGCTTATTACGGGAGGCAGCCCTACATAGCCCCCAACTATTGAAAGTATTGCAAGGACAATCAAAGGAATGGTGATAGCAGGTGGACTTTCATGCAGATGATGTTCTTGTTCGTGAGTGCCACGGAATTTTCCGGTAAACGTGAGAGTGTATAAACGGAACATGTAAAACGCCGTCATCATAGCGCCGATTAAACCTAAAATATAGATGGCTTTGTTGTGAGAAAAGGTAGCAGCGAGTATTTCATCTTTCGAGAAAAAGCCAGATAACATAGGAATACCGGCAATGGCAAGGCAACCGATAAGGAAAGTGACCTGCGTAATCTTCATGTGCTTTCCAAGTCCGCCCATTTTGCGAATATCTTGTTCACCACCCATAGCATGAATCACACTTCCTGAACCGAGGAACAATAACGCTTTGAAAAACGCATGTGTCATTACATGAAAGACAGCAGTAGTATAAGCACCCATTCCCAAAGCCATGAACATAAAACCAAGCTGGCTGACGGTAGAGTAGGCAAGCACTTTCTTAATGTCGTATTGTTTTAGCGCAATGGTTGCTGCCAGCAAGGCTGTAGCACAACCAATCCAGGCAACAAGGTTTAGTGCGTCTGGAGCAAGATTGTACAATACACTGCTGCGTGCAATCATGTAAGTACCTGCTGTGACCATGGTTGCAGCGTGGATCAAAGCTGATACAGGCGTAGGGCCAGCCATGGCATCGGGCAACCAAGTGTATAGTGGAATTTGTGCAGATTTTCCCATCGCTCCAATGAAAAGGCAAATGGCAATCCAGTTGTAAACAGAACTCGTAACGGGGGCAGTACCTGCATTTACCTGACCAAAAAAGTCTGCATAAGATAGTGTTCCGAAATGATAGAGTATAAGAAGCATCCCGATAAGAAAGCCAAGATCACCAATACGGTTCATTACGAAGGCTTTCTTTGCAGCATTAGTATAATCACGGTTTTTAAACCAGAATCCGATCAATAAATAAGAACAAAGTCCAACGCCTTCCCACCCGATGAACATTACGAGATAATTCGCTCCAAGAACAAGCAACAACATGGAGAACACAAAGAGATTCAGATAAGCGAAGTATTTCACCATGCCCTCATCTTCGTGCATGTAAGAAGTAGAGTAAACATGAATGAGGAAGCCAATGCCTGTTATGATTAAAAGGAATAAAGATGAAAGTGAATCAACACGAAAAGCAAGGGGGATGGATAAATTACCTGACTGAATGAAACTGAATAGTTCTACATTGAATGTAGCGCCTTCTTTCACATCCAAAAAGACAAGGAGAGAAAGTGCAAATGCAATAAGTATGGTACTACTGCCGATTATACCACCGATATTTTTAGGAATTGTACGCCATCCTAAACCATTGATGAGAAAACCAAGTAATGGCAAAGCAGGTATAAGCGATATAAGGATGTAATTATTTTCAATCATAAATAAGGTTGAATTCTTATGAACTTAGCCTTAATGTTTAAGTCGGTTCAAAATATTAATATCCACCGAATGGACTTTGCGATACATCATTACAATGATTGCCAGCCCCACAGCTACTTCTGCCGCTGCCACCACCATAATGAAGAACACAAATATCTGTGATGATGCATCGTTGTACATTTTAGAGAACGCTACCAGTAGCAGATTAACCGCATTCAGCATCATTTCAATACACATAAAAATGATGATGGCATTTCGGCGCATGAGCGTACCCATAATGCCAATGCAAAAAAGCGCCAGACTTAGAAATATATAATAGTGAATAGGCATCAATCAAAATTTTGAATTTTGAACTTTGAACTTTTTCTTTGGCTTTGCCAAAAATTTTGAATTTTCATCAGTTCTGATTTGGATTTCGTTCTGCCATACCTGGCGATTTTTCTTTCTTCCCAATCACCATAGCACCCACCATAGCACTTAGAAAAAGTACACTGCTTAATTCAAATGGTAGTACATACTTTGTAAACAAAGTTCTTCCAAGATTCTTTATCAGTCCAATATCAGTAGCTGTTTTTTCCACTTCCCGAGTCATTCGTGTATCTCGCAATGCAGCCAAAACAACTAAAAATAAAATCCCTCCCGAAATGATTCCTGCAAATTGTACAAGCTTACTCTTCTGTGGTTCTACGTCTGCATTCAAGTTCATCAGCATGATTACAAACAGAAACAAAACCATGATAGCACCTGCATAAACAATGATGTTTACAATAGCCAGAAACTGCGCATTCATCAATATATAATGTCCCGAAATAGAAAAGAACGTAACGATAAGGCACAAAACACTGTTCACCGGATTGCGGCTAAGAATAACCCCGAGCGCACAACTAATAGCAGTGATCGTAAGCAACCAAAACAATATCTCAAACAAATCCATTATTGGGTATTCTCTTGTTTTTTAGGATGAGAAATCAGCAAATCTTCCTTCTTATATATCATGCTTCTTCTCGTATAATTTGAGGGCATTACGGTTTCACTCAGGTATATCGCATCTTTCGGACAAGCCTCTTCGCAAAAACCACAGAAAATACACCGCAACATATTGATCTCATACTTCGCAGCATATTTCTCTTCGCGGTAAAGATGCTCTTCACCCGTTTTCCTTTCAGCGCCTTCCATAGTTATCGCCTCAGCCGGACAAGCCAACGCGCACAATCCACAGGCGGTACAGCGCTCACGTCCTTCTTCATCCCTGTTCAATACATGCAATCCGCGAAACACCGGACTAAAAGGACGTGTCTCTTCAGGATAGCTTACTGTTGCTTTCTTCTTAAAAATATGACTCAGCGTTATGCTCAAGCCCTTTAGTATAGCCGGCACATAAATCTTCTCTCCGAATGTCATCGGATCACGATTTATGGGAACAGATCTGTTTGTTAGTTGTTGCATACGTTACAAATTCAAAATGTAAAAATCAAAAACACCTCACTTCCTCTTTTACCTTTTCCATTTTACATTTTCCCTTTCATTCCATCACCCACAATATCACCGCGCCAGTTACCAGCATATTTACCAATGCCAGCGGTATGAGGCTCTTCCAACCCAGCCGCATCAACTGATCGTACCTAAACCTCGGCAACGTCCACCTTATAAACATGAAAAACAAAATAAACCCTATAATCTTAGTAAAAAACGCACCCACACACGTCAGCACATACACCCACTCAGGCACCGCATCCTTCACCAAATCCATAAACGGATAATTATAACCCCCAAAAAACAACACAGCCATCACCGCCGAAGTAATAAACATATTGATATACTCCGCAAACAAATACAAACCCAACTTCATAGAGCTATACTCCAAATGATACCCCATATTCAACTCACTCTCCGCCTCCGGCAAATCAAACGGCGCCCTATTCAACTCCGCAAAACTGCAAACCAGAAAAATAAAAAACCCCAACGGCTGCTTAAACACATTCCACGTAAACCACCCATCACCCCAAAACCCATGCTGCCCCTCCACAATCTCCCGCAAGCTCAACGTATTCACCATCATCAACAACGCAATCAACGAAATCCCCAACGCCAACTCATAGCTAATAGCCTGAGACGCCGCACGCACACTACTCAACAAACTATACTTATTATTACTCGCCCACCCCCCCAGCATTATCCCATACACACCCACACTCACCACCGCAAACACAAACAAAATCCCAATATTCACATCCGCCACCTGAAGGCTCACCACCCTATCACCCACCGTAAAACTCGGCCCCCACGGTATCACCGCACTCGTCATCAACGCCGTCACCATAAACATTGCCGGCCCCAGCACAAACAACCACTTCGCCGCATTCGCCGGTATAATCTCCTCCTTAAAAAACAACTTCCCCCCATCTGCCAACGGCTGCAACAAACCCCACAACCCCGCCCGGCTCGGCCCAATCCTATCCTGCATCACCGCCGCCACCTTCCGCTCCCCCCAAGTCGAGTACGCAGCCACACCCATAGATACCAGCAATATCACCGTTATCAACGCAATCTTCTCAATAATAAAAAACCAATCAATTTGCATCAAAACCATCGCGGCGCAAATTTATATTTCGTTACTTAAAAAAACACCCTTTTCTTTTCTCCCAACACCTTTCCAACTTTTCCAACTATTTCCAACTCTTCCAACCCTTTCCAACCCCTTCTCTTTTTTACATTTTACATTTTCACTTTTTTTTTGTCCCAGCCCCGCTGCTACTATTTACCGTCCCGGGCGTTGGCACCATTCATCGCAGTAGCTACTATTTAGCCTTTCCCACCGCTCCTTTCATCCCCCAAATTCTGCCCAAATCCTGCCCACGAAACTTCCAACTATTTCCAACCCTTCCAACTATTAGCTTATCCTCCTCTGCCCATCCAACTTCTTATTCGGCAAAAAATCATCCGACTTCGATGGCCGCTCAATCTCCGACAAGTTAATCTCCGGTCTATTCACATCACTTACATCATGTATGTCCAGCAACATTTTCGGACGCTTCCCTATTATCTCATTTATCAATTCCGGCTGCGCCTCCACCGCACCCCGGTAGTGGTTTTGCGATATTACGCTGTGTCGCTTCACCATGCTCGGCCC
Source organism: uncultured Taibaiella sp. (assembly GCA_937870855.1). Classification (GTDB taxonomy): domain Bacteria; phylum Bacteroidota; class Bacteroidia; order Chitinophagales; family Chitinophagaceae; genus JAFIGV01. Next base: position 42,782 of record CALMWT010000101.1, on the reverse strand, counting down.
CTCTATCACCCAGTCGCCCGCCTTCTTCTTATCAAACCGGCACTCGTTGCAAATAAATTCTTCCACCTGCCCCCACTTATCCTTCCGCGCCGTCACCCGAAACACTTCCTCCCCTCTAAACCACAGCCGCACCTTGCCGCTGCACGTCGGGCAGTCGCGGTGCGCATCTACCGGCTTTGTAAACCACACCCGCTGCTTAAACCGAAAAGTTCTATCCGTAAGCGCACCCACCGGGCACACATCTATTACGTTTCCAATAAAATCATTGTCCAAAGATTTACTCAGCAATGTACTTATCTGAGAGTCCCATCCCCGCTCCAGTATGCCATGCTCGCGTTTTTTCGTAAGCTGCTCGGCGGTGTACACACAACGGTAGCACATTATGCACCTGTTCATGTGAAGCTGAATGTGATCGCCAATATCTTCCGGCGGAAAAGTACGCTTCGGAAAGTCGAGCCGGCTTGCTGCCGTACCATGTTCGTAGCTCAGGTCTTGCAGATCGCACTCGCCTGCCTGGTCGCACACGGGGCAGTCGAGCGGGTGGTTGATGAGCAGAAACTCTACCACACCTTTGCGCGCATCTAAAACCCTTTCGGAGGTAATGCTTTTCACCTCCATGCCATCCATTACCGTAGTGCGGCAGCTTGCTACCAGCTTGGGCATGGGACGCGGGTCTTTCTCCGAACCTTTGCTTACCTCTACCAGGCAAGTGCGGCATTTTCCACCGCTTCCTTCCAGTTTTGAGTAATAGCACATGGCAGGCGGCGTTACATCGCCACCTATCTGCCGCGCAGCATTAAGGATAGTAGTACCCGCAGGCACATCTATGGTTATGTTGTCTATTGTTATTTTAAAATTTGGAGCCTGTTCATTCATCGTTTATCAACGCTAATCATTTCACACAGAGTACACAGAGATTAAGAGACACAGAGTTATTCATTTTCACACAGAGATTAAGAGACACAGAGTTATTCTATGTGTCCATTTATTACTCTATGAATTCCATTTTTTAAAAGCACTTCATTAAAATTAATTAGTAAACCCAGTTTTAAATCTGCCAGTTTTAAGTAAGTCAATACTTGCTTGAAATGAACTTCAGCAAGCTTTTCCACCGACTTCAATTCTAACAATACTTTTCCGTCTATAATTATATCCGCTCTAAAACCCGCTTCCATTTTGATCGTTTCATGTATTACAGGGATAGGCTGTTGCTTCACAAAAGGTATTTCTGTTTTCGACCACTCGTAGCAAAAAATTTCCTCGTAAACAGATTCAAAAAGTCCGGGGCCATAGAGCTTATGGATCTTTATACAAGTATCCACTACTTTACCGGATATCTCATTTTCTCTGTATCTCATTTTCTCTGTACCCTCGGTGTGAAACCCTACGCCACCACCGGCAACGGGTCTGCATAGTGCGCCAATCCAAAGTTTCTCGTTTGCGCTTCTTCAGGGTTTGTTACATGCCACTCGAACTCGTCGCGGAAGTGGCGAATAGCTGCTGCCACTGGCCACGCAGCCGCATCTCCCAACGGACAAATTGTATTCCCCTCAATCTTGCTTTGAATATCCCAAAGCAAATCAATATCGCTCATCTTTCCTTTTCCGTATTCTATGTTTTTCAAAATTCTGTACATCCAACCTGTTCCCTCACGGCAAGGACTACATTGACCACAGCTTTCATGGCTGTAGAAACGAGCAAGGGTAAGAGTATGACGCACCACGCATTGATCTTCATCCAGCACAATAAACCCTCCCGAACCCATCATCGTACCCGTTGCAAAACCACCATCCGCAAGGCTTTCGTAATTCATGTAACGAGTTTCGCCTTTAGCAGTTTTAAACAAAAGATTTGCGGGAACAATAGGAACGGATGATCCACCCGGAATACAAGCTTTTAATTTTTTTCCTTTCGGAATACCACCACAGAATTCATCAGAATAAATAAACTCCTCCACGCTTTCATTCATAGTGATCTCATACACACCAGGCTTGTTGATATTGCCACAGGCAGAGATCAATTTCGTTCCTGTAGAACGACCCACACCGATCTTTGCATACTCCTCGCCACCCATATTTATAATGGGAACTACTGCTGTAAGTGTCTCCACATTATTTACGACAGTCGGACGCATCCACACACCCTGTATCGCCGGGAAAGGAGGCTTGATACGCGGGTTGCCGCGCTTACCTTCAAGACTTTCTATGAGTGCTGTTTCTTCGCCACAGATATATGCTCCTGCTCCGCGTTGCACATAGATTTCACAATCGAAACCTGTACCTAATAAGTTCTTTCCAAGCCAGCCGTTGTTCTTCGCTTCTGCAATGGCTTGCTCCAGTATATCAACGATCCAGGCATATTCACCACGGATGTAAATGTAGCTGGCATTACTGCCCAGAGCATACGCACTCACTATCATTCCTTCTATCAAAAGATGCGGAAGGAACTCCATCAGGTAGCGATCTTTAAACGTACCAGGCTCCGATTCATCTGCATTGCAAACCAAATGACGGGGCACACCTTCAGGCTTAGCCAGAAAGCTCCACTTCATGCCCGTAGGAAAGCCTGCACCCCCGCGACCACGCAAACCACTTTTCTTTACTTCCTCAACCACCTCATCGGGTGTCGTTTTCAGCGCTTTCTCTACAGAGCGATAACCGCCGTGTTTACGATAAGCATCGTAGTAGCGGATACCCTCAATATGTGCGTTCTCTAATAAAAGTTTCATTCTTTAAAAGTCAAAATGAAAAATGAAAAATGAAAAAGTTGAACCGTTTACTTTTTGCATTTTACATTTCTAATTAATCTTAGTGCTTTGTCTGTTCAGCAACACCCAACTGTTATTATTTCTAATCCAAACCTGCAAAACATGTAAACTCATTTGCAAGACATTTCCGTTTAGCGCAACATCAATTTCTGTATTCGAGCGTATACAAGCCGTAGCATTTTCTTCAATAATTGTTACATCATTCAAAGAAAGCTTATTGTACACAAGTTTTCCGTTGAACAAATTATCAATCACTTCCTGTCTTGTCTCAATCCACCCGTTAGAATGTCCATACTGAACTTTATCATGCAACAATCTCTTCAACTTAATACTGTCTTTGTTAATTAGAGCATCATTCAGTTCTCGAACTATTTTTACCAAGTCCGTAGTATCTGGCTTCCTTGCAAAACTTACACTATAAACAAAGAGCAATGCCCCAGAAAAAATAATTCGTATCATTTCAGTGGCTCCATTTTTAAAAATTTTCCTTCGCCTTCCTCAATCAAAATTTTCCAGTTCGTAAGCAGGTCTTGTTGATGTATAGTAGCCCATTCCACTACAAGAGCCATCGCTTTGGGAGGAGGCCTACCTTCCATATTCCTAAGTCATTGATACCAAAAACAGCCTTGTATTCTCCATACTCAGCATGAAAATGCGGAGGTGCATGGTCGCCAAAATACATCTTAATGAGAATGCCGTAAAAACTGCTTACTACCGGCATATTCTTCAAAAGTTTTACCAATCAGTTGCAAGTAAAAAGAATCTGGATCCATATCTATCTCTTTACTCCACTGAATCTTTTTATTGTCCGTAATCTGGATGTTTCTGAATTGATTTTCATCATTCCAAAAAGAAAAAACTCCCCCTTTTTCTTTCCATTTTTTCAAGCTGACTTTCCCAGACACACCATCTTCAAACTCTACCCAAAGTTCGTATTCAGGTAGAGGCTTTGCAAAGGTTAAGTGTGGTAGTATCTTAGTCATCAACTCTAATTATTCATTGCTGCACTCTTTCTGCATTCGTCAATTATCTGATCTACTTTTTCTTTCGTCAAATGTTCTTTATAAAATTTTCCGAGCTGCATCATCGGAGCATAACCACAAGCGCCAAGACATTCCGCAGGTTTTAGCGTAAACAAACCATCGGGTGTTGTTTCTCCTTCCTGAATGCTCAGTTTGTCTTTGATGTATTGAATAATTTCATCGCTGCCATTCAACATACACGGACCTGTTCTGCAAACTTCAAACACATATTTCCCCACTGGTTTCAGGTTGAACATTGTGTAAAAGGTAGCTACTTCATAAACCTCAATAGGAAGAATATTAAGCAGACTTGCAACATAGTCCATTGTCGGCACATCAAGCCAACCGTTGTTTTCTTCCTGCGCTATATGCAGTAAAGGGATCAAAGCGCTTTTTTGCTTTCCTTCAGGATAGCGTGCAATGATCTCGTTTGCCTGTTTTAGTTTTTCTTCAGAGAATTTCATTTCAACTTGCCAATTCGACAATTAGCTTACCAGCCAATCTCAAGCGTTTCTAAATATTATATTCATTAGCTAATCAGCATATTGGCTAATCGGCTAATCGTATTAAGCATCCAACTCCCCCGCAATCACATTCAAACTACTCAAAGTAACAATCGCATCACTCAACAATCCGCCTTTTATAATTTCAGAATACACCTGATAGTAGATAAAACACGGACGGCGGAAATGCAATCTATACGGTGCTCTGCCACCATCACTTATCAAATAATAACCTACCTCTCCATTGCCGCCTTCCACAGAATGATAGATTTCTCCAGGAAGAATTTCTGTCTCACCCATAATGATCTTAAAGTGGTAGATCAGCGCTTCCATCTTAGTATAAACATCCTTTTTTTCAGGAAGATAAAACTCAGGAACATCTGCATGAAACACACTTGGATCTAAATCTTTCAACTTGCTCAATGCTTGTGCGATGATGTCCATGCTCTCCCAGATTTCAGTATTGCGCACCATGAAACGATCATACACATCGCCTGTGCTCCCTACCGGAATCTTAAAATCAAAATCTTCGTAAGAACTATATGGAGAAGCAACACGCACATCGTAATCAACACCGGCGGCCCGTAGGTTAGGACCTGTAACACTATAAGCCAAAGCCATTTCTGCCGTTAGCGGACCAGCGCCCATGCAACGCTCCATAAAAATGCGATTGCGGTTTAGCAGGTCTTCAAATTCTTTAAATGCCTTCGGGAAAGTTTCCATGAAACTATCTAATTTATCCCATGCAGCTTGGGTGAAGTTTCGCTCAAAACCACCGAAACGTCCTATGTTGGTTGTTAAACGAGAACCGCATATCTCTTCAAATATTTCATAAATCTTTTCGCGGTACTGGAATACATAAGTGAACGTAGTTAACGCTCCTGTATCCACGCCAATTACAGAGTTGCAAACCAAGTGATCCGCAATACGCGAAAGCTCCATGATGATGACACGGAGATAATCAACACGTTTTGGCGTTTTTATTCCTACAAGTTTTTCAACAGTAAGGTGCCAACCTATATTGTTAATTGGCGCAGAGCAATAATTCAATCGGTCGGTAAGCGGTGTAATCTGATAATAAGGTCTGCGTTCGGCAATTTTTTCAAAAGCCCTATGTATATATCCAATTGTAGGCTCTGTTCTTAGTACACGCTCGCCATCTACTTCCAAAATGTTTTGAAATACACCGTGGGTGGCAGGGTGAGTTGGGCCAAGATTAAGTGTAGTGCTTTGCTTAGCCAAAGATTCTTCGGAAAGCTGTATATGCTGCCGTTGTTCCAAATTCAAAATTTAAAAGGTAAATGAAAAACATGAACGACAAATTTAAGTATCACTGTATGCCTTTCGCGTTAATCAATCGTTGCAATAATCTTTAAAACTTCAACTCCTTCTTTTTGCTGCTTCTTCAGCCACACTCGTGTCTTTTTTCATTTTTACTTTTCCATTTTACATTATCTGCCAAACATTTCATCGTCTTTATCAGTGCGCTGTGGATCTTCTAAGGTATATTCCTTCCGCATCGGGAAATAATCCATTTCATCAGCATTCAGAATTCGGCGAAGATCGGGATGACCAACAAAGTTTATACCGAAGAAATCATAGGTTTCACGTTCCATCCAATTTGCCCCGGGGAAAAGTTTCGTTGCGGTAAATACATCGGGTTTTTCTACAGGCACATATACTTTTAATCGCAGGCGCACATTGTCTATCAGATTATGCAGATGATACACCACGCATAACTCTTCTCCTTTTCTTTCGGGATAATGATTTGCCGTAAGATCTGTGAGGAAGCGAAAACCCAAGGACTGATTTTCATAAAAAAATTGCAACAACTTGAGGTTTTGTTCCGCCGGAGCTACAACTGTGAGCATTCCATAAGATTCATCAAACGATAAAACCTCACCGAATTTTTGCGTAAGCTGTTGCTTTATATTATCGTGGTTAAGAGTCATTTTTTATTTAAGAATAATTGAAGCGCTTCTCTTTTATCTTTCTCGTTAAAGATTGCTTTCACTGGTATTTCAAACTTTGGAACTACAACACTTTTAATGACACCTGTTTTTACTTTCAACAATAACTCAAACTTGCTGTTTTTGTTTTCGTACTGCTCCACAATTTCCTTGTCAGGATCAATGATCCAATATTCTTTTACTCCGTGAAGCGCATAGTCTATAAACTTTACTCCTCTGTCAATTTTCTCAGTAGATTTTGAAAGGATTTCAACTACAAAATCAGGTGCCGGAAAAAACATGGTATCGTCCCGAAAGTTTTTTGCTTTTTCCTTTTTAAAGAAACAAATATCCGGTTCAAAATCATTTCTTGTAAGCTTCACGAGAATTTTTTCAACACCTACAAAACCGGAATTATTCTGCGCTACACACTCTTCTAATAGGGAACACAAATATTTTGTAATGACATTATGCTTTTTGACTACCGGGCTTTGAATGATTACTTCACCTTCAATAAACTCTGCCTTTACATTATCGGTTATCCATTCATAAAATTCATTGCGCCTTTGCTTTTCAGTTTTAAGAAACAACGAAAGTTCTTCCACCAGTTTTGGCAACTGCGGCGAGCGTATAATGTCTCTAAGAATGGGAGATACTTGCTGCATTTCTCTAAGTTACTGTATTCCGTAGCTCTGCATTAAAGCTTTATATTGATCACTTGTTCGGCGGCGAAGGCTTTCGTTACCTACTAATTCCTGAAGTTTTAAAATACCATCAATAATTCCTTCCGGACGTGGTGGACAACCGGGCACATACACATCCACAGGAATAACCTGATCAATACCCTGCAATACAGAATAAGAGTCGAATATACCCCCGCTGCTTGCGCAAGCGCCAATAGCAACCACCCACCGAGGCTCTGCCATTTGTATGTACACTTGTCGCAAAACAGGACCTAATTTTTTAGAGATTGTTCCTGCTACCAAAAGCATATCGCATTGACGCGGCGTAAATCCCATACGTTCCGAACCAAAACGCGCAAGATCATAATTTGATCCCATCGTAGCCATGAATTCGATTCCACAGCATGAAGTTGCAAACGGTAATGGCCACAAAGAATTTTTTCTGGCTAAACCTATTACTTTATCAAAGGAAGTGGCATGAAACCCTTCTCCCGAATAACCTTCAGGAAGATCCACCAACTGCACTTTTTCATTCGTATTATATTGAACCGGTCTCATTTTTTCTAATTTGATGATTTGATAATTCGGTAATTTGATGATGCCAGTGTATTATTATCAAATCATCACATCATCAAATTATCATATTGCCTACTCTTCCCACTCCAAAGCGCCTTTCTTAAGCACATAGATAAACCCACATAAAAAGAAAGCCACGAACATCAGCACAGCGTAAAAACCTTCTGTTCCCAATTCTCTAAAATTCACAGCGTAGGGATAGAAGAATATTACTTCAACATCAAACAGCACAAAAAGGATGGCCACAAGAAAATATTTGATAGCCATCGGTTGGCGGGCATTTCCTACAGATGGTATGCCTGATTCGAAGTTAACAAGCTTGTCGGAAGTGTTTCTTTTAGGGCCCAAAAGATGGGTTGCAGTAATCATGAATGCTACAAATCCCAAAGCCACAATTAGCTGCAAAACAATGGGCATGTAGTCTATAGGTGTGCCTTGTGCAGCTTGTAATAATATGGCATTTATCATCGTTTATCAGCGACTTATGGCGCGGGCACAAAGTTAGGCGTATGGGTGGAATTTACAAGAGTGGAAATTATGGTGAAATGGCAAAAACTGAGTACGTGGTTAGAACGCTGATGACACTGATCTTTATGACAAAAAATAGGACGTGTAAATCATAAGCATCATAAAAATTTCTGCATTCTATGCTGCATAGAGTTGCTTATTCAACCACCAATTTTTTTCTTGCTATTATCTTTTGTTCGGCGTTTGTAAACGTGAGGATGTAGATGCCGCTTTCATTCAGATCAATAGTGTAATGTGCAAGCGTTGCACCCGACAATGTTTTGCGTATCATAGTTTGACCTAAAAGATTGCTGACTTCAATAGTATATGCTTCATTTATTGCCAACTGGTTTGTTTTAATTACAAACTTTCCCTGCGATGGATTTGGAAAAACTGAAATCTCTTCCTCTTGCGATACGCTATAAATGCTATTTGGTGTAACCAACAACTTCGCTGCACTTGAAGTGTCTTTGCAACCAATATCATTGGTAAGAATAACTCTGAAATCATTGTTGTGCAATGTTTGTGATACGTTTGAGATAATAAGCGTATCGGTGTTTACACCGCTGAATGGACCTGCATTTGAAAGATTGGTAAAGCCAGTGCCTGCATCCATTTGCCATTGGTATGTTGCTTGCGATGTAATAGCAGTAGCCAAGATAAACATTGTATTGTTTCCTCCAAGTACAGTTTGGTTAGCAGGCTGCGAAGTGATTTGCTGCCCACAACCATGAAATAATGTATCGATCTCCGCTAACGTCAACGCACGGTTGTAGAGTGCGAAGTCGTCTATTTTTCCTTTGAAGCCATCTTTGTTCTGAATATAATTATAACCTAAAAAGAAAACTCCATTTGGACTGTAGCTATTGAATTGACCTGAGTATTTCCAGACATTGTCGTAGAAAAAATCGAAAGTATCTAAGTTGCACCTTACTACCACATGATGCCATGCATTAATGTTTGTTGCTGTTGCATAAAAAAAATTCACTCCTCCGGCGAAAAAACTTATTGAGCTTCCTGGAACTTGGGGAGATGTAATTCCGGAATTCTGCAATACGCCAATACCATTCGCAGCACTGTTACCGTTGTTAAGAATATGACCACGTTGATTACTATTCTCACTTAGATACCAAAAAGAGAAAGTATAAACAGAATCTTGAGGCAAAGCTGCGCCATAGAATAAATAATCATTAATACCGTCAAATTGATAAGCGTGGTTAGTTCTTCCAAAACGGTCAGGACATAATGTAGCACCAATTCCTGTGAGGTGAAAACTGTTACTACTCACATCATTTGCATTTCCGTTGAAAGGGTAATGAGCCACTATACCAACTTGTGGTATCAGTTGCGCTAATAGATTCAATGAAGTCAATAGAAAAAATACTAAAAGCTTGATTTTTTTCATCGTAAGTTTTTTTACCTGATTAATGTGATATTTCCTTGTTTGGTAATTGTGTTTCCATCAATAAATGTTGCTTGTAAAACAAAAGCTACAGTTTCTATGTCCACAGGAGTTCCTTTATAAGTGCCGTCCCATCCCTCCGATAGATTGTTGGTTTCGAAAATTTGCTGCCCCCATCTGTTATAAATCCTGAAACATATTCGCTCAATGCCTCCACCTCTTACAAATAAGACGTCATTAACCCCGTCTGCATTTGGTGAAAATGCGGTGGGAACATCTATAGCAATAATCACTTCAACCGAAACAGTTTTACATACTACCTGTTTGCAACCTTCGGCGCTCCAACCTGTAAGACAAACTTTGAAATTACCCGAGCGTTTATATTGATGGGTCGGATGTACTTCTGTACTTGTTGCAGAATCTCCAAAATTCCATAAAAAGGATGTTGCATTAGTGGAATGATTTGTGAACTTCACAGGCATGTTTAAAACGGAGGTGAAGGTGAAATTGACATGAGGAGTTTCAGCCACAGCTACCTCCAAATGCACAGTAGAGTCGCAGGCACCTGAAGTTTGAAAAGTGTACATATACCTTCCGCTATCTGTTATTGTTTGATTTCCTAAAATAACAGAACTTCCCTTGCAAATGATGGCTGATTTATAAAATTCATAAGGCTCACGAACAAAAATTTGTTTCTGAAACGTATCCTTACAAGTGGGAGAATTGTATAGGACATGAGTAATTGTATATAGTCCAGGTGTTACATAACTGTGCTGGGTAGAATAGTTGCTCGACGAAAAACCATCTCCAAAGCTCCAATAATAGCTGCTTGAAGGATCATTGTAAGCACTCGTAAACGTAATGCTTTTGTCGACACAAATTGTGTCAGGGCTAGAGAAAAAAGCATTTACAGAGCCTGGAACAATGTATATAGAATCGCTCACAAAACAGATCTCCCGAAACTGTATGTCGTCTAAGGCAAAGTCATTACCATCAAGTGCCGTATTCTGATTGGTGATACAAATTGTCGCTATTGTACTGTTGCCACTAAACCAACTGACCTGAAATGGAGACCAGTTGCCAAGAGAATTGGGAGCATTGAAGGGCTGTCCTAGTAAACTACCATTAACTGAAAATTGAAGGATAGCAGGATTGTTAGGATAAGGAGTCGCTACCCAAGCCGAAAAGTCATACCATGTGTTAGGTTGAATGTTTATATTCTGACACCAAACATTAATATTAGGTACAGAAGCCCCGTTTACAACCATCATTTGTCCGGTGCCCGTAGTATGATCTCCAAACGATGCAAATAAATTGTGAGCTGCCGCTGCGTTGTTGATAATCACATATTGTCCTTCACTGGACAAGGGCCCGAATGCACCTCCTTGCCCAACGGAATAATTACTTGTAAAGCCTGTATTCCCACTGCTAAAATCTCCATTAATAACAAGATTGGTGGTACTCAATGCTTGTATCGTAAGTTTATAGACTTGTGCGCTCGTCCCCACTGTTACAATTGGGTTTATCGTATTAGGATTAGATAATCCTATTGAAGGAGTCCAAGTAGTATCAACAGTGATTACACCTCCTGAAGAAGTAAGCGTTGGATTTAACTGGACAGTAGGATTACAGGTATAAATGGTGTCTGGGAGATTTTGAATAATAGGACAGGGAGATGAAATTTTAAGGCTTACAGAAGTTGTGTCTGCAAACAAATAGTTTGCAAACATTGTAAGTAAGAACGATAGAGCATGACGCATTGGTGAGAAGTTGTTCAAAAACAAACATAAAACAAATGCGTTACATCTTTACTATATGTCTGTACGTTTTATAGTTGACAAAAGAAAACAACAAGCGGTGAACGCTTTTATTAACCAGATTCAAATCATACTTATCAGAAACAGATACCAGGTTATGAAAAAATTTACTCTTACTACTTATATTATTCCATCTTAAGAAGGCCTTGCTTACATTTTCTGTAGTGTACTTTTTGTAGATTTCTCCTATTTCAATAGCACGATTACTGCCCCCACTTCCACTTTTGTGAAATTCGTGTATTCGGTAAAGTGATAAATATTCCGTACAGGGCAAAAAATGAACATCCACCTTATTCGCACGGATGAACCATTCCCAATCGAAAGCGTAATGAATTTTTTCATCGAGAAATCCTACTTTTTCTTGGGCCGTTCTGTTCCAGAAACATGAGGGTTGGATTATGTAATCGCACATTGCGATGTCCAGTTCTTTATGTCTTTTTACAACATTGCTTCCCCTTGTCTTCGAACTATTTTCGTAAAAATGGAAGCAATTTCCAAATACAATTGTAGGTTCCAGCGTTTCGATAAAGATTCTTCCAATTTTCAACAAGGTTCCTGGCAAATACATATCGTCTGAATTAAGCCAGCATAAGACATCTCCTGTTGCTAAAGAAAATCCTTCATTGATAGCAGATGCCTGACCATTATCTTTTTTACTTTGCCAATGCGTTACATGAGATTCATACTTCTTAATAATTTCCACACTCGCATCCGTACTTCCGCCATCCATAATAATGTACTCCAGATTTGGATACTGTTGTCCGATGACGGAAAGAATTGTTTGTTCAAGATATTGAGCCTGATTATAAGAAGGTGTTACCACTGTAATCTTTGGTAGATTCTCCGTCATAGAGATTTAGTGTTTGGTGATATACAGCTCTGAATTTCTTATTTAGCTTTGCGTTTTAAATATAAATGATGCTCAAAATTTTGACACTCCCTATAAGGAAATTTTTAAACTCCTTCGGCTATGAGATCGTAAAACTTCAGGATTCGCTCACTACAGTAAAAGTAGGAAACTGGCTACATAAACTAAACATACAAACTATAGTAGATGTTGGGTCTAACGAAGGCCAATTCATTCATACAATCGTAAAAACACTTCCTAACAAAAAAATATTTGCATTTGAACCTATAAAAGCATGTTATGAGAATCTTGTAACTAATACCAAGCAATATAACGTTACAACCTACAACTATGGACTTAGTGATGCCACCGGCACAACAGAAATAAATATTAGCAACAATTTTGTCAGTTCGTCAATCCTCGGCATGAAGGACATGCACAAAGACCTTTATCCAGAGTCTGTCTATACGACAAAGGAAACTATACAACTGAGAAGATTGGATGATGTTTTTGCAAAAGAAAAACTATCTAAAAATATTCTTATAAAAATAGACGTACAAGGCTATGAGGAAAAAGTACTCGCAGGTGCTCCGAACACAATTCGAAAAGCGGCGGTGATAATAGTTGAAACTTCTTTTGAAGCACTTTATGAAGGACAATGGTTGTTTGATGATGTGTATAATTATTTCGGAAACGCGGGCTTTAAGTTCATTGGTTTTGCTGATCAGTCACTTTCTAAAAAAACCGGTATTCCTATATATGGGGATGCAATTTTTGTGAAGAAAGACTTAAGTCATAAGGTTTTTGATTAGTAGTCTATGACCTTCTCCATCATCACCATCTCTTTCAACAACCTCGAAGATGTAATCATTACCAGCAAAAGTGTTGGCAGCATTTTTTCTATTTTTGAACATAACGCTGGCTATATGACCGCTCTGGAATTAAAGTTTTATGAAATTTTCAAAAACAGGTTCAGTGAAAAAGAAGCTGAGACTTTCATTAAATTCCTTGAAGAAAAAATAGAACGGAAATACGAAGAGATAAAAGATGTGCTGCTAACTAAAGAGGATAAAATTGATCTGCTGTCTAAAATAGAAGGTACTAAAACCGATATGCTCAATTGGTTTTTTGCTTTCTTTATCACATTAGCCTTAATGATCTTAGGCTTATACCTCAAAAATTAATTCCTTCTTCGGGCTTAGCTCAAATGATAATTGTTGCCGATGCCCCTGCTCTCCATCATCACCATCTCTTTCAACAACCTCGAAGATGTAATCACAACCTGCAAGAGTGTTGATGATCAAATTTTGCTTCCTAACGAACACATTATAATTGACGGATCAACAAAGCCAGATATAAAAAATCATCTTCACTCCAATCCGCAGCCTGCTTACAGGAAGTGGATATGCGAGCCTGATAATGGCATTGCAGATGCATTTAACAAAGGCATCAATAACACAACAGGGGAAATAATACTTTTACTCAACAGTGGAGATCAGCTTTACGATAATTCGGTTTTAGGAAAAATAAAAGAGGTTTTCGAGGGCGACAAGGAGTTGATGTGGTGTCATGGTAAACTGAACGTAATGCGTGGGGGAATATGGGTAGTTGTTGGAAAACCTTTTGAAAAGAAAAAACTATATCGTGGAATGAGGGGAACTTTCCATCCAACAATGTATGTGAAGCGGGTGCTGTATGAAAAACATGGGTTGTTTGATACCAGCATAAAAATGGCGATGGATTACGACTTTCTGTGCCGAATAGCCGATGAGAAAAACGTTTTTATAAATCATCCCCTGGCAACCTTTGATCCAACCGGTGTTACATCCACAAAGTATCTTGATGCTATGAACGAAACTTACGCAGTTTATGAAAAGCACTTCGGAAAAAATATTAAACAGACGTTTTGGAAATGGAGATTAGCACTGCTCCATTATTTGCTGGAAAGCAAACTTGGAAAAGGTTTGTATAAAATAAAAGCAAAGCTTGGGTTCGAGAATGTGTGATTTTTTCCCGCAACGAACACAACGCTTATGATATGCATTAAAACGCTCGCAACGAAACCTTCTTTGCGAGCGTTTTTTTTTTGCGTGAAACTTTTCTTAACTACAACCTTCCTTCCCCTTCTTTAAAAAATTCGTAGGCTTTGCCTAGTCCTTCTTTCAATGAAGTTTTATGCCTCCAACCCATTGTGTGAAGCCGGGTAGAATCCATCAATTTACGTGGTGTTCCATCTGGCTTTGTGGTGTCGAAAGTAATTTCCCCTTCAAAATTTACAACGTCCTTCACTAGTTGTGCAAGATCGTTGATCGTAATTTCTTCGCCTGTTCCAATGTTTACAAACAACTTGTCATTGTAATGTCTCATTAAATGCAAACACCCATCCGCCAGGTCGTCAACATACATAAACTCTCGCAGTGGTTTACCACTTCCCCAAATTTCTACAGTTGCATTTCCTGAAACTTTTGCTTCATGAAATTTTCTGATCAGCGCTGGAATAACGTGCGAATTCTGCAAGTGATAATTATCTCCTTTGCCATACAAGTTTGTTGGCATCGCAGCTATATAGTTGCAACCATATTGATCTCGGTAAGCCTCACAAAGTTTAATTCCGGCAATTTTGGCAATGGCATAAGGCTCATTTGTTTCTTCCAGCAATCCTGTAAGAAGATATTCTTCTTTCATTGGTTGAGGGGAAAGCTTTGGATAAATGCATGAACTGCCAAGAAATAAAAGTTTCTCTACGTTGTTTTGGTGAGAAGCATGGATGATATTGATCTCCATTGCAAGGTTGTCATACAAAAAATCGGCGCGGTAAGTATTGTTTGCAACGATACCTCCTACCTTAGCGGCAGCAAGAAATACAAATTGAGGTTTCTCCTGAGTAAAGAAATCGTTGACCGCTTGTTGATTTCGAAGGTCCAGTTCTTTGGAACTTCTTGTAACTACATTCGTATATCCCTCTTCTTGTAATTTCCGCACTATAGCCGAGCCAACCATGCCATTATGTCCCGCTACATAAATCTTACTGTTGTGTTCCATTTATTCATACTGGTTTAAAGTGCGGTAACCAGATTCTTTCAACAACAGGTCTCTGCGGAAAAGATCAATATCTGCTTCTATCATTTCTTTGGCAAGTTCATCAAGTGTATATTTTGCTTTCCAGCCAAGCTTTTCCTGCGCTTTGGTAGGATCACCAAGAAGCAAGTCAACTTCTGTAGGACGGAAATATCGTTCATCTACCTCTACCACCACATCACCAACAGATAACTTTACGTCGGGGTTTAAAACATTTACTACAAACCCTTTTTCTTTAATTCCTTCCCCTTCAAAACCCAATTCTACACCCGCATGTGAAAAAGCAAGACGAACAAAATCTCTTACAGCAGTAGTAATACCGGTTGCAATTACGAAATCTTCAGGTTCCTCTTGCTGTAATATCAACCACATGGCTTCCACATAATCTTTTGCATGACCCCAATCGCGCTTTGCATCAAGGTTGCCGAGGTACAGCTTTTTCTTAAGACCCAACACTATTTCTGCAACACCACGCGTAATTTTTCTTGTCACAAAGGTTTCACCTCGCAAAGGACTTTCATGATTAAATAAAATGCCATTGCAAGCAAACATGTTGTACGCCTCACGATAGTTTACCGTAATCCAGTAGCCATAAAGTTTTGCCACTGCGTAAGGAGAACGGGGGTAGAACGGAGTTGTTTCCGATTGTGGAACGGCTTGCACCAATCCGTAAAGCTCAGAAGTAGAAGCCTGATACACTCTGGTTTTCTTTTCTAATCCCAAAATGCGAACTGCTTCAAGAATGCGCAACGTTCCGATGCCATCTACTTGTGCAGAATATTCGGGTTCATCGAAGCTTACCTGCACATGGCTCATTGCGCCAAGGTTATAAATTTCGTCGGGTTGTACCTGCTGAATAATTCTGATAACATTGGTGGAATCTGAAAGATCGCCGTAATGCAAAATCATTTTCAGATTCTTTTCATGGGGGTCTTGATATAAATGGTCAATACGTTGTGTGTTAATAAGTGATGCACGACGTTTGATACCATGAACTTCATATCCTTTTTGTAATAAAAGTTCGGTTAAGTAAGCGCCATCCTGCCCTGTAATCCCAGTGATTAATGCCTTCTTCATAAAAGAAATTTGCGCAAATGTAGTGTTTCTGATTTAGTTGCATAAGTCTCGTTGGACTTCACCCATCGTTGGTATATAGCGCCATTCAGGGCTTCCCATTTATTCTACTATTCTTCTTTATTCTTCAAGTAGTTATTATAAAGCAACTGATTGCAGAAAATAGTATTGACGTGCGTATCTGCATAAATAAAATAGCCCGCACTTTCCATAAAGTCTAATATCTCCTTTCTTTTCTCCATCACTCCCTCTCTGCTGAAAATCACAGTTTCAACGCACACGATGAAAGGGGCATGTTTTGAATAATCAAGCCCTCTTAATATCTGTTCATCCAGTCCTTCAACATCTATTGACACCAATACCGGAGGCTGTTTGAAATTTTCCTCGATAACGTCATTTATGTTTTTTAATGGCAGCTTTATTGTCTGTTTAATATAGATTCCTTGTGCTTCGCAACCTTTGGCATCTTCGTAGGAAAAAGTGTTGAGCGGATTATACACATCATCAAACATGTAGAAATCGGCCTGCGATTCGGTTGTGTTGCTGATGCCAATATTTAAAAAAGTATCATCGGGACGTACACGTTTCAGTTGATTAAATAAATAAGGATTCGGTTCAATCAATACTCCCCTGAATCCTCTCTGATAAAATGAAAAAGTATTACTTCCCATCACCGGGTGGTTAGCGCCAATATCGAGGTAAGTGATGTTGTCAATTTTACATCTTTCCAACAGTTTCAGGATGATAATATCTTCTCCATACTGCGAGTAAGTAACGTTGGCGTTTCCCTTCAAAACCCAGGGAAATGATTTCAATTTTCGGATAACTCTCTTAAGCTGCATAGCTGTGAATGCAGGCAAAATAACACCTTTCCCTTTTATTTCTTCTACTACCTTTGTCGCTATGGGCATTGTTTTTCGCCAGTCTGTAAAAACTTCCATAGTCACTTTTGCAGGAGCTTTTTTAGGCGCAGTGACCCTCTATCTGGGAGCTAAACTCATTCCAAAGCAGCAATTAGGTTTTATCCGAAATACCCTTCCTGAACAAGCTGCACTTTTTGCACAGGTTTTTTCATTTGGACTTAACGTGACCATGATGGTGTATGTGCACAAGTATGCGGTAAACGATAAGCGACGCACTGCGCTTATTTCTATGAATTTGATTTTGCCTACGTTGTGTTTGATATGCTTGTTGCCGGTTTATCTTTTTTATAAGAACGATGTAGTTAATCTTTTTCAGCCACACGATAGAAACCTCATTGATTCATTTTATATCTGGTTGCCGATCCTTACCCTCTTCTTCCTTTACATGCTGGTGCTTGAGCAGTATTTGATGTCGCAATTGAAAGTGGCTGCAGCTACATTCATGCGAGAGGTATTGCTGCGAGTGCTTACTATTGGTCTTATTGTACTTTATGGTTACAATCTTATCTCTTTTCAGACCTTCGTTCCTTCTACAGTTCTTGTATTTATCCTTCCTATACTTCTGCTGATATTTTTGACTATAAAAACAGAAGGCTTTAAGATCAATTTCAATTGGAATGTTTTTACTAAAGCCGACAGAAAGGAGCTTGTAAGTTTTACCTGGTATCACTTTTTGCTTACCATATCAATTAATATGATGGCCAAAATTGACATCATATTGTTAGGCATGTGGTCGAGTCTGAGCGCGGCGGCGGTGTATGGTATTGCGGTGTATATTCTATCGTTTTTGCAGATTCCTTACCGGGCTATGTTGATGGCATCTTTTCCTATTCTGACGAAGGCCTTTCATGATAATGACATGCAGAAAGTGCGGGATGTTTTCTTGCGTTCTTCGTTAAATATCTTGGTTGCCTCGGTGGGACTCGCAGCAATTATTTGCTGCAATTTGCACAATGCAATCGCCATACTTCCCCAAGGTTATGAAGCAATAGTACCACTCGTCCTCATTCTTATAATCGGAAAATTATTTGACCTGTCAACCGGCATGAATGACCAATTGTTGAGCATTTCAAACTACTATAGGTTCAGCTTTCTTATTTCTGTAATCATTGTAGTCTTGTTGATAATCTTCAATTATTTATTGATACCGAAATATGCTTACTACGGCGCCGCAGTAGCTACCACTATTGCACTCATGGTTTTCAACATTGCGAAGTTGGTGTACGTAAATGCAAAGCTTTCTTTACAGCCATTTTCAAAAAAGAGTTTTTTGATTGTTATAGCCGGAGGAGCGGCGGCTGTTGTCGGGTACATTTTTCCTTTCGTTTTAAATCCGGTGGTTGACGCTATTATCCGTTCTCTGATTATTGTGATTACCTACCTTTCTCTGCTGATTATTCTAAAGCCTTCACAAGACTTGAACACCTATCTTCTTTCTGTAAAACAAAACAAAAGACTGTTTTAAAAGTTTTTCTTTTCAATATCGAAAAAGCTTACTTACTTTGTAATTCAAAGTGCTTTATGAAACAAGTAGATGCCAATAGCTCTTTAGAGACACTTCATGTAATACGTAGTATCATGGAACGTTCTACACGCTTTCTGACGCTAAGCAGTTGGAGTGGCGTGTGGGCAGGAACTACAGCAATTGTCGGTGCCTATATTGCAAGTACATTGCTTGAAGACGATCTTCTTTTCTCTGATAAAATACAGCTTGAAACAACCGTAAAATTTTATCAATGGTTAGGACTTGCCAGTGCGGTTTTTATCATTGCACTTCTTGGTGCCTATTTTTTTACCTGGAGAAAAGCAAAAATTTCAGGCGGCAATTTATGGAGTTCAGCTTCACGGACTATGCTTCGTACCATGGCTTTGCCCATGTTTGCAGGCGCACTGCTTTGTATTGGTTTTTTGCAAAACGGACATTTGATTTATATAGCCCCGTCATGTCTCATTTTTTACGGACTTGCTTTGTATAACGGTGGTAAGTACACACTCTCAGAAATTCAGTACCTCGGTTTGTTGGAAATATTGCTTGGAGTTATCTGCTTGTTCCTACCCCAATATGGATTGTATTTTTGGGCGGCAGGATTTGGTGTGCTTCATGTTCTGTACGGACTTATTATGTGGAATAAATACGAGAAAGGGGCGAACACATGAAAAAACCTATCGAGCAACTAAATAAGATTTTTGATAGCCGTTTGCGAATTGGAATTATGAGTGCATTGATGGTGAATGATAACCTCAATTTCAATGATCTCAAAGCATTGATAAATGCAACGGATGGAAATCTTGCAACGCATCTTAAGACCCTTGAAGACAACAAGTACGTGAAGGTTCACAAGGGATTTGTTGGACGTAAAACAAACACTACTTACTCCATTACAACTTCTGGAGAAAAGGCATTTCGCTTACATCTGGATGCATTGGAAGAGATAATTAAAACACTGTCGTAAAATTTTTTTGTCATTTTACTTTGAATTAAAAAGCACTTTTAAAACAAACAATTATGGAAAACGTACCGCAATCTTCAATTCCAGGTTTCATGGAAAGAAACAGAAACATAATCAAGGGCTTTTTAATAGGCTTCCTGATTTTAATTATGATGATTCCCACTGCACTAATTCATGAGCTAATTAATGAACGCACACATCGGCAACAGGAAGTAATACAGGAAATAAGCAGTAAGTGGGCAACGGAGCAAACCATAGTAGGCCCAGTGCTGCAGATACCATTCAAAGAATTTGTTCAGGACAAAGATGGAAAAGTGCTGGAGTACAGAAAGCATATTTATCTGTTGCCGGAGCAATTACAAGCCAATGCAGATATTACACCTGAAAAACGAAATCGAAGTCTGTATTCGGTAATGCTTTATCGTTCTACCGCAACACTGACGGGAAAATTCAATTATACTGCTTTGCAAAAGCTCAAGATTGATCCTCAAAATATCCTTTGGGACGATAGCCGTTTGATGCTGGGAATTAATGACGCGAGAGGTTTGGAAGAAGAAGTATCCTTGAAATGGAACGACCAGTCTTACATTTTAGAAGCTGGCTTACCCGAAAATAATGTCATCGAAAACGGACTTAATACGCCCGTTAGAATAGACACTACAAAGCCACAAATATTTTCACTTCAGGTGAAGCTGAAAGGATCGGAGTTGCTCTACTTCACACCGGTAGGTAAAACCACTGAGATTACTGCCACTTCCTCATGGAAAGATCCTGCGTTCGATGGACAATATCTTCCGGTAAACTCGCAAATTTCAGAAAGAGGCTTCACCGCCAAATGGAAAGTGTTACAAGTTTCAAGAAGTTATCCGCAAACGTGGACAGATGCTAAGTACGATCTTAAAAATTCTGCCTTTGGTGTTCGTTTAATACAACCAACAGATGGATATGCCAAGACAGAGCGTTCAGTGAAGTATGCTATTTTATTCATCGCACTCACATTTGTGGTGTTCTTTTTTATCGAAACTTTTCAAAAGCAACAAATACATCCCTTGCAATACATTCTTGTAGGGCTGGCGCTTTGCATTTTCTATACACTATTGCTTTCTGTTTCCGAATACACCAGTTTCAATACTGCTTACATTGTTGCTGCGACTGCTACTATAATGTTGATTGGATTATACGTGTGGAGCATTTTCAAACAATCGAAAATTGCACTGGGATTTACTACCGCACTTGCCGGACTATATACCTATATCTTCATACTGATTCAACTTCAGGATTATGCACTGTTATTTGGCAGTGTGGGATTGTTCATCATACTTGCAGTTCTGATGTATTTCTCAAGAAAAATTGATTGGTACAACGCTGAAAGAAAGTCGTAGTTAATGAGCGTTGTAACAAACGACGCTACAGAATATTTACCTCAAAACATGCTTTTCAGAATTTTCAATGGTTTTACCTAAAAACTCTATTTTTGCTCCCTTTGAAATTATAGTATGGACTACAGAGAAATCGTTTCCGTGACCGGTGTCAGCGGTCTTTTTCAATTAATGGCTACAAAAAGTGATGGAGCTATAGTGCGTAATCTTGCAGACAAATCCACCAGATTTATTCCGGCCAGGCTGCATAATGTAACGCCACTTGAAAGCATTGAGGTTTATACTACAGGTGAAAATGTAAGACTACATCAGGTATTTGAGAAGATGAAGGAACATGAAGATGTATCCCTGCCCGATGCAAAAAAGGCTGACACAACTTCTATCAAATCTTATTTCAAGCAAATCTTTCCTGAGTTTGATGATGAACGCGTGTACATCAGCGACATGAAAAAAATGCTGAAATGGTTTGAGATATTGAAGCAAAACGATCTTTTGAATTTTGATTTTTACAAACAACAGGAGGAGGCAGTTGCACAGGAGGAAACCCCATCGGAAGAAATAGCAATAGAGCAACCAGTTGATGAAAAGCCTGCAAAAAAAGCACGTGCAAAAAAATCGGCTGATGAAGAAGCTGCTGTTGCCGATGAAGAAAAACCGAAAAAGACTGCCCGGAAAAAGAAATCTGCGGAAGACGATACGGAGGGAGAAGAAAAGCCTGCGAAGAAATCTGCGAAGAAAAAACCGACAGGCGAATAGCTTACACTAAGATTTATTCATAATTGGCTGATGGTAACACGTCAGCCATTTTCTTGTGTTCTAACACCAGAATATGCTTTCAGTTATTTTTGCCGGAATGTTTTTTCCTACCCCACTAAACCTCGAAACATGATGCTTCGTTATTTGATTCTTTTTGTTTGCCTAACCGGTTTGTCTTTTCATGTTGTTGCACAATCGCCCAAACGCGAGTTTCGTGCCGCATGGATTGCCACGGTTTCCAATATTGACTTTCCTTCAAAACCAGGATTGCCTGCGGTGCAGCAACAGCAAGAATTCATAAACCGTTTAGACCAATTGCAGCGACTGGGCTGTAATGCAGTCATCGTTCAGATTCGACCGGCTGCGGATGCTTTTTATGAATCGGAGTTTGAACCGTGGAGCAGATTTTTAACAGGCAAACAGGGACAACCACCATACCCCTATTACGATCCGTTGAAGTTTATGATTCAACAGGCACACATTCGGAACATGGAGTTTCACGCATGGTTCAATCCATTTCGTGCTTTAACGGACAGTAAAAAAAATCCTAACCCTGCTACGCATGTCACAAAACGAAACCCCGATTGGCTCGTCAATTACGGCGGAAAATCTTTGCTAAACCCCGGCATTCCCGAAACCCGTGAATATGTGTTGCGCGTTATTTTGGATGTTGTAAAAAGATATGATATTGACGCAGTCCATCTTGATGATTACTTCTATCCTTACCGGATAGCGGGCGTGGAATTCAATGATGCCAAAGCCTATCGTTTATACGGACAAGACTTTGCGGATAAAGGCGACTGGAGGCGAAACAATGTGAACCTCTTCGTGTCGGCGCTCAACGCAAATATCAAACAGATTAAGCCGCATGTAAAGTTCGGCATCAGTCCATTTGGCGTGTGGAGAAATCTGGTCAAAGACCCGGAAGGCTCGCCTACTCGTGGCGGGCAAACCAACTATGATGATCTCTACGCCGATATTTTGCTTTGGATGAAAAAAGGGTGGATAGACTATTGCCTGCCTCAGTTGTATTGGGAGCACAAACACAAGCTTGTGGCATTTGAAATACTTATGCCCTGGTGGGATGCCCATAGCTACGACCGCCACGTTTACTACGGGCTTGGCGCGTACAGAATGTTGGGAAATCCGCCACCGGTGTGGAGAGGCACCACAGAATTTATGTGGCAGCTAAAAGACATCAGAAAAGATGCAAGAAATCCCGGCTATGCGCTTTACAGCATATCTAATTTCGACAAGATAACAGCGCCAATCGTAGATAGTATTCAAGAGTTCAATAAAAGAATTGCTTTTCCGCCACTAATGAAATGGATTGACAGCACGCCCCCGCCACCTCCTATTGTAAAGGCTACGCCATCTTCGCAAGGAACATTGCTAAGGTGGGAAGCACCCAGCGCAATAACCCGACCCAATGAACTAATTCGCTACGCTGTTTATCGTTTTGTAAATGACGAGAAAATAAACCTCGAGCGTACAGACAGAATCATCAACCTATCGTCCAATCTTGAGTTTCATGATGTGGAGGCGAATAAGTATCGGAAATGCACGTATGTAGTTACCGCACTCGATCGCTTATGGAATGAAAGCCTTCCCAGCAATGCCGTTTCTACAAGTTCAAAACAATAAATTTCTTCATGAAAAAGCCAAAAAACGCGGAGAAAACGTAAAAAAACGCGGAGAAAACACAATAAAACGCGGAGAATTTTTAACCGTAGCATGGCAATAGCCAGTATTAAGGCTGAAAATGCAGGTAACTTTACCCCAAAATGGAAGAATATGAACAAGTGTCTGATAAACTTTACCGTAATCACCATTTCGCTGCTCGGCGTTATTAGCTGCAACAGGAAAGATGGAAATGATGCCAGTATTGCAGGAAAAGGTGGAAATGCAACGCTTCGGATAACGCCGAAACACCACAACGATCAAATAGACAGTTGCAAGGTTTATATAAAGTACAATACGCTCGATGCTGCAAATACCTACGATGACTCAACATGGGCCACACAAGTAAACGGTGTACCCGTTGCAACTTTCTCTGGGTTGAAAAACGGCGAATATTATCTCTATGGAAAAGGGTGGGATCCGGTGCTAATGCAGGAAGTAAAGGGAGGATTGCCGCACACTATTTCTGAAGACCGCGTCTATGAGCTAACCCTACCCGTTTCAGAAACGCATTGATTTCTTAATTCTTCGCCAGCGTTGCTGCTTAAGATAGCAACTTTGCTTACTTATTCTACTATCTGTTGCAAGGTGTTGATACTATGTGCAATTTGACAGCCTGTTAACAGAGGGCTATTGAAAGGGCATGTTATTTTAGTTAGTTTTGGTACAAACCGATGGCTATGTTTGATGATGACTATCTGGACGATGAAGCAAGCGAACTGGAAGATTTGTTAAGAAGATACCAGGACGTAAAAAACGGAGCAGCAACCGGAATATTGGACGAGGATGAGTTTGAGCAAGTGATCGAATATTACTTTCAAAACAGCAACGAAGAGCAGGCGCTACTTGCATGCGACATTGCCCGTACTTATTACCCCTTTTCAAGTTCCATTTTATTACTACGGGCAGAAATTCTTACCCAATCCCAAAAGTTTGGTCAGGCGCTTAAAATACTTGACGAGATGGAGCAGTACGATCAACATAATCTTGATGCTGTGCTGTTGCGCTCCGATATTTTGCTGAGCCAGTTTAAGTACGATCAGGCCGCAGCATTACTCGAACAGCGTATAAAAGAATTTGCAGGGAAAGACAAGATTGACATACTCCTTGAACTTGCTGATGTGTATGACGAATCGGAAGAGTTTGATGCGGTATTCGACACCTTGAAACGTGTTGTGAAGATTGACAAACGCAATGAAGAGGCGTTGCAAAAAATTTGTTTTTGGGCCGATTTTACAGATCGCAATGAAGAAAGCATCGCACTTCATACAGAGCTTACCGAAGCCGATCCGTATAATGCACTTGCATGGTTTAATCTGGGCGCAGCCTATCAGGGTTTGAAGTTGTACGAAAAAGCAATTGATGCTTACGAATTCTGTGTGGCTATAGACGAAACTTTTGAATTTGCTTACCGCAATATGGCTGATGCATACATGAGAATGAGGTGGTATGAAAAAGCAATTGAAGTTTTAGAAAAGCATCTTGAAATTGCAAAGGCAGAAGATGTAATTTTTGAAGCAATGGGTTATTGTTGGGAGAAGAAGAAGAACTACTCGCGGGCAAGACATTTTTATCGTCAGGCATCGCAACTAAACCCGCAGGATGATTCTATATTTTTCAAAATCGGTGAAACCTACGCACGTGAAAAGCAGTGGGAAAAGGCAGTAAAATCTTACTCGGTAGCCCTTCATTTGAATAAGGACAACGCTTCGTATTGCATGGCAATAGGCAATTGTCTGATGGAAATGGATGTAAAGAGCGAAGCGCTTGTTTGTTATCTAAATGCTGTAAGGCTAAAACCGGGAAATAAAACTACCTGGGTCGCTTTGATTCGCGGACTCTATCTGGCAGGGTATTATGAAGAGGCACTAACGCAAATAGAAGTGGCAAGAGAAAATTGTGGGGACAAGCCAGATTTCAGGTATTATCAATCGGCTGTATTGCTGGAACTTGGCAAATCGAAGGAAGCAATGCTACAGTTGGAAAAAGCACTGAAAGAAGCGCCAGCCAAAGTGAAAATTTTTACACAATTAAACCCAGAGTATTTGCGCAGAAATGCGGTTGCAGAGCTGATTGGGAAATACAAAAAAAAGTAAGGAACCTTTTTCAGAAGACTTAATTCTTACGCACTTTTTTTAAGTCTATTAAATTCATTGGGTTCGCGGTAAAGCCTTCAATATTTGGCTGGGTAAAATGAAGCATTTGGTCGTAGAATAAAGGGATGACCGGAGCATGTGACATTACAATGCTATCCATTGAGCGATACATTTTCTTACGGATGGTATCGGGTGCATTCAAGCTTGCATCATAGAGTTTGTCGAAATCTTCGTTGTTGAAACGTGTGTAATTAGGCGGTGCCGGAAAACGACTATTGAAAAAGGCAAGAAAGGTTTCTGCATCAGGATAATCTGCTATCCACTGAGCACGAAAAGCAATTGCTTCTGATTTACTCATTTGCTGGCGCAAAATATTTGCCTGAATTATTTCCACTTTCGCATTAATGCCTATGTCTTGTAATTGCGTGGCAATGAAGTTTACAATATCTGCCCAGTTATCAGGCGTAAGAATGATAAATGAAGAAAGTCCTCGTCCATTTGGAAAACCTGCTTTTGCTAAAAGTTTTAAGGCTTTCTTCGGATCATAGCTATAGCCAAACCGTGCGGTGCTATCATGCCCCGGCATACCCCGCGGAATGAACCCCTCGGTAGCAGGGACCACAGAACCATTCTTAAAATATCGTGCAATTTTTGGCCGGTCTATGGCGTAGTTTATAGCCTGACGAACCAACAAATTTTTAGTGGGCGAATGGCTCAGTAATTTATTGGTAGAATCTACAAGAAAACCGATGTACTCTGTGTTTAGGTAAAATCTTTTCGTAAGTACAATCTTGTTTTCAAATTCCTTTTTCAACGCCCCGTTTTTGGAAAGCACGAGGTCTTTGAACGAACCATCAATATTATTTACAAAATCTACCTTGCCTTGCAGAAACAAAAAAAACTCGGTTGCCTTGCTGTCAACAAAACCAATCTGTACAGCATGGAGGTACGGGAGTTGATTTCCTTCAGCATCTTTTTCCCAATAGCGATTGTTTTTTTTCAGCACTAACACATTTCCTTCATCCCAATAACTGAATTGAAATGGACCGGTACCTACAGGATGTTGACTAAAATCTTTACCCCAATATTCCACTGCTTCTTTAGGAACAATGCTGCAATATGGCATTGTAAGAATTTCTGGTAAGGGTCTGAAGGGCGTGCGCAATTTTATCTGTAGTGTAGTATCATTTATTGCTACAAATGGATCTTTTTCTGCAACACGATCATTAAAAATCCACGCACCTGTGGATGCAACTTTGGGATCTACAAGACGATTAAAACTGTAAACCACATCATGCGCCGTCATCTTTCTTCCCTTGCCATTTTCAAACACTTTATCATCATGAAAAAAGACATCATTTCGCAAATAGAATTGGTAGGTCAAACCATCTGCCGATGCTACCCAATGAGTAGCCAATGACGGAACGACTTGCAATTCTTCGTTCGTTTCTACAAGTGTATTGTACAACATGTGATCCGTCCACATATTGTAAAGGTTTTTCGCAAAAGCAGGATCAATACTCTCAATGGTACCCGCAGAATAGTTGAGGTAAAAAATATTTTTATCAGCTTCTTTATGCTGGCTGCAGGATAACAACAACGACCAACTCAAAAAGACGACGCATTGTATGGTTCGCAGTAAAAAGGCAGGCATTGCTGCAAATTAATTGAATGCCTTTAATTTTGGTGGAAACATAAAAATGGCAACTAAGCTTTCAGTAAACATCAACAAGATTGCAACCCTGCGCAATAGTAGGGGCGGGAATAATCCAGATGTAGTTAGAGCTGCAATAGATTGTCAGAAGTTTGGTGCCGATGGGATTACAGTTCATCCAAGACCTGATGAAAGACACATCCGTTACGATGATGTTCTGGAAATAAAAAACTTCATCACTACTGAATTCAACATTGAAGGAAATCCTTTAGAACAAAAATTTGTGGATCTGGTTTTAGCGGTGAAGCCAACCCAGGTTACACTTGTGCCTGATGATAAGAATCAATTGACATCAAATCACGGTTGGGATACCATAAAGCATCAGCACTATTTAAGAGAAATAATTTCAGTGTTCAAGAAAGAAGGAATACGTGTTTCCATTTTTGTTGACCCGGTAGCAGAATATGTATCCGGCGCTTATGAAACAGGAACGGACAGGATTGAACTTTATACGGAAGCATACGCAAACCGGTATAATCAAAATAGGGAAGCGGCAATTCAGGATTATCTTCTCGCTGCAAACATTGCTGAAAAGAATGGCTTAGGAATTAATGCAGGACATGACCTTGATCTTAAGAATCTGAAATTTTTTTGCAGGTCTATTCCTCATCTTCTTGAAGTATCTATTGGTCACGCGCTTATTTGCGATGCGCTTTATTTTGGCTTACACAATTCTATACAGCTATATAAAAAGGAGCTATCCTCAACATTTTGATTGCTTTCTATGCAAGTGAAATTTAATTAAAAACAAAAAAATAATTTAATCCTGTCTTAACGTTTTACTCACAGATATCCGTATTTTTGAACGCAAGTCGTTGGGTAGGTTACTATATTGGTTGGGAGAGAGGATTTTTAGCTATTTGCTATTATATTTAGAGGTCAATTAATCTTTTTAATTTATTGGTATGATAAGACGTTTATACGCATTGCTGTGTATATCTGTGGGCATGGTGTTGCCACAAATTGCGAATGCACAACTTACCGCAGACTTTACTGCTAACATAGTATCGGGCTGTTCTCCGATTTTGGTTCAGTTTACAGATCAAAGTTTGGGCAATCCTACGAGTTGGAATTGGAATTTAGGAAACGCCACCACATCTAATCAACAAAATCCTTCAGTCGTTTATGTAACGCCAGGTTTTTACACTATTTCATTAACGGTGAGTAATGGCAGTGGCAGTAATACAAAAACGTTGGTAAACTACATCAATGTTATTCCTACTCCCACTGCAAATTTTGTGGGAAGTGATTCAGGTTTTTTCTGTCCGCCGAAGACCATACAATTTACCAACTTGTCGGTAGCTAACTCTCCAGGACCTTCCACCTATTTTTGGGATTTTGGAGACGGTGTTACATCTACGTTACAGAATCCTTCTCATACTTACAATTCCCAAGGAAACTATACGGTAACCTTGAGCACTACCAACAGTGCGAATTGTCCTAAAATTTTTTCCAAAACTCACTATGTGAAAATGTATGCCCGTCCTGTAACAGGGTTTTCTGCAATAAATAATAATTCTTGTTCTTATCCGGTTTCTGTAGCGTTTACAAATACAACAACAGGAGCCACATCCTATCAATGGAATTTTGGCGATGGCGGCACTTCTACACAAACTAATCCTACCCACAATTATACTACTCCAGGATCTTATACAGTAAGTCTGATTTCCACAAATGGCAATGGTTGTAAAGACACGCTTATAGTTCCGGTATTTGTAAACATCGGAGTTTTAAATCCATCATTTACGAAAAGTAGCTCGACAGTTTGTACCAATAATCCGGTAACTTTTACCAACACCTCAACGCCTGGAACGGGTGTAAGTACGTGGTATTTTGGCGATGGCGGTTCGGCATCCGGCAATTCCGCTGCACATGCGTATACCGCCGCAGGAACCTACAATGTAAAACTGGTAGTAGATTTTAATGGGTGTATTGACTCAACATCGCAAACGGTAACTGTAGTACAAAGTCCTACTCCCAATTTTACAGCAACAAATACCACTGGTTGCAACGTTCCTTTCAATGTTTCTTTCACCAATACCACCACTGGAAATGTGACCGGCTATCTTTGGATATTTGGCGACGGGAATACATCTACCGCTGTTAACCCAACGCATACTTATACAGCCATGGGCAACTACACCGTACAGCTCGTAGCCTATGGCGCTAATGGGTGTAACGACACTATTACTCAAAATTCTTTTGTAATAATTACAGCGGGAGTTTTAGGAATCACACCATCCACATACTCGGGTTGCGTACCTGCTACTGTGAACTTTAGTGTAAACTGGATGTATCCTGTCTCCACGTTAAGCAGCTACACCTGGAATTTTGGAGATGGCACTGTAATAACTAATTCCTCAGGTTCAATGAGCCACACCTATACAGTACAGGGAACCTACACCGTGAGTGTAACAGCTCTTAGCACTGCGGGTTGTGCATATACTACCTATGCCACTGTTCCCGTTACGGTAGGAACATTGCCATCTGTAAGTTTTAATGCACCCACATCAGCTTGTCCCAGTGAACCAATTCAATTTAATAACACGTCAAATTCTAATAATCCGGGCGCTTACACTTATACGTGGAGATTTGGCGATGGTAATACCAGCACACAGATAAGTCCAAACCATATTTACTATTCGCAAGGTGTTTATACAGTAACGCTTATTGCGGAAAACAATGGATGCAAGGATTCCATTACCCAACAAATCATTATCAATCCCCCGGCGGCTATTTTTTCTCCAGTATTTTCATGCACTAACCGGAAGGTTGTTTCGTTTGTAAATACTTCTACAGGAGGGGCGATTTTCAAATGGGACTTTGGCGATGGAGACACTTCTAATCTGCAACACCCTCCTCCACATACTTATGCTAATTACGGAACTTATACAGTGCTTCTGAAAGTGACCCACGTGCCTTCTATGTGTATTTCAATCAATACAGCACAGGTTATTTTGTTTGATTTGGATGCACAGTTTACAGCCGATGACACCGTAGTGTGCAGAAACCAACCCACCAATTTTACGGCCACCCCTTCACCGTATATTACAGATTACATCTGGGATTTTGGAGATGGCAATTCCCAAACTACAACTACTAATACGGCTACACATAGCTATAGTACATCCGGTCTTTTCAATGTTCGCCTGATAGTTAAAGACATCAGAGGTTGCTTTGATACTTTGATCAAACCCAATTATATTTTGGTAAGTGGACCTGTTGCAGATTTTGTGGGAACACCTGTAAGTGGATGCTCTCCACTCACCGTGACTTTTACCGATATTTCGAATACAGGCGGAGCAAATGTAACTTCCAAACTTTGGCGTTTTGGAAATGGTGTAACAAGCACGTCCAATACCTCAACTGTTACGAACACGTATGCATCGGGTGTGTTTTCTGTAACGCTTGTTATGACGAACGCTACAGGTTGTACAGATTCTATTACCAAGGTCAACTACATAAATTCAATCAAACCCAAGGCAAACTTTACAGCAACACCTACAATGATTTGCCCTGGCGATACTGTCACTTTCACAAATACCTCATCAACCAACAATATCGGAACGCCTAATTTCTCGTACCAATGGGATTTTGGAGACGGAGGAACATCAACTGCAAGCAATCCATCGCATGTTTATACCGCCACAGGAAATTATACTGTGAAGCTTATTGTGTTTGACGGGCCTTGCTCCGATACATTGATAAGAAACGCTTACATAAATGTGGGTGGCATAAACATGAGTTTTACAGCGAGTGATACTGTTTCTAATTGTCCTCCGCTTACTGTTCATTTTGCAAATACTTCTTCTAATGGTTACAATTTTGTCTGGAGCTTCGGAAACGGGAATATTTCTTACCTGAACAATGCGACATCATTTTATCCTAATCCCGGTGTTTATACGGTGACTTTAGCAGGGCAAAATGGAATATGCCATGATACAATATCAAAAACTATTACAGTAACGGGGCCTTCAGGAACGTTTTCGTATTCCCCTTTGTCGGGCTGCGCTCCACTTACAGTTTTGTTTACTTCCACAAACACCAACACCCCCCAACTAACCTGGGATATGAATAATGGTGTAACGATAACCACCACTACTTCATCTACCTCATACACCTACACACAGCCGGGAAAATATGTTCCAAAATTGTTGCTGGGTGACGGTATCAATTGTATTATCCCTGTGATAGGAACTGATACCATAACCGTAAATACGCTCAATGCAGATTTCACTTTTGCACCTACAACGCTATGCCAATCGGGTTCGGTTCAATTTTACGATACCACATTTGCTACTACTGGGGCTGTAACATCTCGTAGCTGGAATTTTGGGGATGGTGGAACAAGTACGATTCATAATCCATCGCATGTTTACAATGCGCCCGGAACTTATACCGTTACCTTAATCCTTTCTACAGGACAAGCTTGTAATGACACAGTGGTAAAAACCGTAACCATACAGGCACCACCAACCGTAAGTGCTGGAAATAATATTGCCATCTGCCAGGGAACTACTACACCTGTGCAATTGCAAGCGTCTGGTGCCAGTTCTTACATCTGGTCTCCTTCAACCGGACTTTCCTGCACAAACTGTAGCAACCCCACTGTTACACCAACTTCTAATGTTACATACACAGTAATAGGAACAGGGGCAAATGGATGTGCAGACACAGCTCAAACCACCATAACTGTAAATCCGTTACCTACTGTGCAAACAGGGCCGGGTGCAAATATTTGTATCGGATCTTCGATACAATTGGCAGCAAGTGGTGCTAATACTTATGTTTGGTCACCATCTTCAGGACTATCGTGTACTACTTGTACTAATCCTATTGCCTCGCCAGTTACTACCACTACTTATACAGTAACCGGAACCTCACTTACAGGTTGTATTAATACTGCACAGGTAACTGTTTCTGTTGACACCATACCAAGTGTGAGCGTTACAGCTACAGATAGTTCGCTTTGTGTGGGAGACACTACGCAACTTTTGGCAACTGGAGGAGCAACCTACATTTGGTCGCCTGCAACCGGATTGTCATGTACTACCTGCCCAAATCCGAAAGCAACGCCGACTACTACAACAACATACACGGTGACAGGACTTGGTTCTACAGGATGTAACAGCACTGCATCAGTAACCATTACAGTAAATCCATTACCTGTTATAGCCGCCCCAAATAAATCGGTTTGTGCAGGATTCTCTACACAACTTCAGGCTACAGGTGCAACAAATTATTGCTGGACTCCGGCTTCAGGTCTTTCCTGTACTAATTGCCCCAATCCCATTGCCCAGCCTACTGCAACCACTACTTATACTATCACAGGCACAAGTGGGACAGGTTGTACAAATACCGGGCAGGTGATGGTTACAGTAAATCCACTGCCTGTAATGAACCTTTCTAACGATCAGACAATTTGCCTTGGGTCGCCAGTGGGACTTTCAGCCAGTGGTGCATCAAGCTACACATGGTCACCTGCCACAGGATTATCATGCACCAATTGCCCTAATCCCAATGCGAATCCTACTTCAACTACCACTTATACCGTAGTGGGTACTGATGCAAATGGTTGTAAGGATACTGGAAAGGTGACGGTAAATGTAAATCCGCTTCCGGTGGTAGATGCCGGACCTGATAAATGGATTTGCAATTTAAACTCTGTAACACTGTCGGGATCTGGTGCCAGCACTTATTCATGGGCTCCAGCAGGTTCATTATCTTGTAATAATTGTCAGAATCCTATAGCTACTCCAAACAACACCACTACTTACACAGTAACCGGAAAGGATATTAATGGATGTGAGAACACTGATGTTGTTACAGTAAACATTCATCCTCAGCCACAAATAGTTGCCAGCGGTGACACCACCATTTGCGAAGGTGAATCTATGCAGTTGAATGCCTCAGGTGGTTCGAGCTACAGATGGTCGCCGCCAAATGGTTTATCGTGTATTAGTTGTCCCAATCCAACGGTGACACCATCCAACACCACTACTTACTCCGTTGTTGGTACGGACATAAACGGTTGTAAAGATTCAACCACCGTTACAATTGGGGTTATATTGAAACGTCCGTTTACGTTTAGTGCCAACGATTCTATATGCGAGGGCGAATCTGCCCAACTATTTGCCACCGGAGGCGAAACTTATAAATGGTCTCCACCCAAAGGATTGAGCAGCACTACCACAAACAGTCCTATAGCAACACCAGAGCACACCACTACCTATACCGTAATTGTAAAACAAGGGATTTGTTTTAGCGATACCGGAAGAATTACGGTTTCAGTAAACCCTAAACCAACCGTCAATGCCGGGCCAGACCAAAGAATACTTGCAGGCGCTTCTGTGAATTTATTTGCCACCGGCACTTTCACAGATTATTACCTCTGGACACCCGGCGCAGATTTGAGTTGCGATGATTGCATGAACCCTGTTGCAAGTCCAAAGCAAACCACAACCTTCAAAGTAACCGCTTCGAATAGATTTGGCTGTAAAGCTGAAGATGATGTTACTATTTTCATTTCCTGCGACAATAGCCAGATATTCGTTCCAAACACATTTACCCCAAATGGAGATGGAAACAATGATCACTTTTATGCATCAGGAACAGGTATCATGCTCATAAACAATTTCCGGGTGTATAGTCGTTGGGGTGAATTGCTGTATAATGCTCAAAACATTCAGGCAGGAGACGCGCTCAGAGGATGGGATGGAACTTACAAAGGTGAATATCTGAAACCAGACGTTTACGTGTATATAATTGATGCGACTTGTTATAATGGTACACCAATGCAAATGAAAGGAGACATTTCTCTTATCCGATAATTTTTTTGAAAAGATAAAGTAGTATTTATGACAAAGACTTTAAAGCTGGTGGTTGCCTCGTGCATAGTGAGTTTGGCTTGTGAACAGCTAAAAGCGCAAGACATACACTTCTCCCAATTTTATGAAAATGCCATTCTTCGAAATCCTGCGTTAACCGGAATTTTCAGTGGCGATTATAAAGCCGGGGTCAATTATCGCAGACAGTGGAGCAATATTTCTGTTCCTTTCCAAACCGTGCTTGCTTCTGTAGAAAGCAGAATAACAGTAAATGAAACCGGAGATAATTTCAGCTTTGGGCTAACCGCCTCTTATGACAAAGCAGGTAGCATCAACTTCAACAGTATGCAGATTTACCCTGCGGTGAATTACAATAAAGCGCTCGAAGACAAACATCAGTCTTACTTATCAGTAGGTTTTACGGCAGGATACATACAGCGTTCCATTGATCCGAGCAAGATGACGTTTTCATCTCAATATGTGGGTGGCGGTTATAATCCAGGTAATGGATCTAACGAAAATATTACCAACACCAAGAACACTTATATAGACCTGGGTGCGGGCGTAAGTTTTAATAGCTCGGCTGGCGAGTACAACAATATTAACTACTATGTAGGTGTGGCCGCCTATCACCTTAATAAACCAAAAGCAGCCTTTAGCGCAGATCAATCTTTCTTAAGACTTAGCACGAAATGGAATGGAAATCTTGGTGTGCAATATCTCGTGGATAATCAATACGCTGTTACAATGCACATGAATTATTCGAAACAAGGAGCTTATCAGGAAATAATTGGTGGCGTATTGGCAAGTTGGAAAAATGTGGATGCAATATCAAGAACACTATTTACTATTTATGGCGGTGTGTTTTATCGTGTGAACGATGCGTGGATTCCAACCGTGAAGCTTGATTATAAGAATTATTCTTTCACCGTTTCTTACGATATAAATACATCTTCCTTGAGGACAGCAAGTCAGGGCATGGGCGGAATGGAAATTTCTATTTTCTCCCGTGGGGTTCTTACAAAAGGACCGTGGGCGCAAGACAAAAATAAATGCCCTCGTTTTGAATCTATGTTGCTTCCTACTTTTGAATAAAAAGGCACAGCTATCAAAAAAAAACCGTCTCATTATTTCTTGTGAGACGGTTTTTTTTATCAACTACAAAGGCTGCGGATCGCAATTGAATTTGAAGCCAATTCCATGAATGGTTTGGAGATCTACATCTGGTTGGCTTTTTATATACTTTCTAATCTTAGTGATAAACACATCCATACTTCTACCCAGAAAATAATCTTCTTTGCCCCAAACATTCAAAAGAATATCGTCTCGTTTCAACACTTTGTTTGCATTCATGCAGAGGTAACGGAACAGGTCGGCTTCGCGTTGTGTAAGTTGATGCTTCTCGCTGTCGTTATATAAAATCAGATCGTCGTAGTTGAAGTTCAATCCGCCAATCTTAAATCCTCCCGGCGTATTATCCTCCTTCTTTTTGGTACGTTTTATAAACACCTCAATGCGCAATAACAATTCCTGCATGTTGAATGGCTTGGTGATGTAGTCATCAGCGCCACTCCGGAAACCAGCAATCTTGTCGGCATCCATAGTTTTGGATGTGAGCATAAGGATAGGAATGCTTTCATTCTTCTTACGAATTTGTGTAGCCACCGATATTCCATCTTTTTTGGGAAGCATCACATCCAGCAAAATCATGTCGAAATTATGCTTCATAAACTGCTGAAAACCGGTCTCTCCATCAGGGCAATGAATTACATCATACCCACTCTCCTGCAAACTATCTTTTACCACAAAGCCCAATGTTGGGTCATCCTCTATTAAAAGAATTTTCGCTTTATCTGCCATATACAACATTTTGTTACTCCCCGTTACTATGCGTGAAAGATTAAGTTAAAACATTGAGAAAAACGGGGAATAATTGACCGAAAGATAGCTACTTCCCGCTTACCACACAATAGCTTACGACAAAAAATAGTTATAAGAAAACAGCTTATCGTCGTCAAGGCTTTCGTATTTTTAGTTCGTACCGCAAGGTTTTATTTCTTCTTTATGTTTAAGCCAATATTTCTTCTCGCTTTTTGCTTTTGCGCAATACTTGGATGTAAAAAATCAGAGAACTCTTCTCCGAAAGATCCACCCAAAAATCCTACAGAAAAAGACCTGAAACAAATTGCCGGTACACTTGAACAAAATTTTTTTCAGCAAGGCGGTAATACCGATACGTTCATTACTTATCTCATTAGGGCAGGCAATAATTTCTGCGACAATAATAGTTATCCCACCGCCGCGCTAACCTCTCTGAAGTTTAAAGCACTCTTTGATAGCTCCTGCATTTATGCAACTGTTGATCCCAACAATCAGGCGGACATTAATAAGCTTTACGGGTTTGCAGATAGCAATACATTTCATCAAACAAACAGCGCACGTTTCGGTTGGAATTGGATGAACGGTGAAATGCACATTCACGCATATTGCTACGTGAGTACCGTGAGAATGTACAAAGAATTGGGAACGGTTCCTTTGAATACGGAAATAGATTGTCGGCTCGATGTTTTGCCCGGGAAGTACATTTTTACCTTAAATGGCAAGAGCGATACTATGCTTCGGGCATCTCAGGAAGTGGTGGCAAAAGGGTATAAACTCTATCCATATTTTGGGGGAGATGAACCTGCACCGCACGATATAAAAATCAAAGTCAAGGAAATAAACTAATTATCGCAAGCGGTCGGGATTAGAGGCAATAAATGTTTCCCAGCTATTTCTTTTTCTTGCAGTAGAAATTCTTGTTGGTCCTTTTTCTTTCGGTGTTGGCAGTTTGCTTTGATAATGATGACAGAGCGCAACAGCAACCGCATCTGTAGCATCCATAAAGCGAGGGTCTTCTTCAAACTTTAGTGTGTGTTGCAGCATTTGCCACACCAGTTCTTTGGTAGCATTTCCCTTTCCCGTTATTGATTGTTTCACCTTTCTGGGTGCATATTCCACAGCAGGCAAACCATTCATCATAGCAGCAGCAATTGCCACGCCCTGCGCCCTTCCAAGCTTCAACATACTTTGTACATTTTTCCCGAAAAAAGGAGCTTCTATTGCCACCGAAATCGGAGCATGGGTTTTAATGAGCGTCTCTGTTTTTCTGAAGATCATTTCCAACCTTTCTGCGTGATCTTGTTTTTTGGCTAATTGCAAAACCCCCATTTCCACAAGCGAAATATTACTTTTGTAAATGCTGATAAGTCCGTATCCCATCACGAGTGTGCCCGGGTCAATTCCGAGGATAATTTGAGGGCTGCCTTGCAAGAAATGAATTTGAACAAAAGTACCAAAATATGGCTAAACTCCTTGATCGGCCTCGTTATCTCAGCGGTACTGTTCTACAGTCTTTGGCTACAAGTACAAGCGCAATTAGCAAAGCTTGATGGCACTGAATGGTGGCGTGGAGATACCGGTTATTTAATAGTTGGTTTGCTGCTCATGCCCTTGAATCTCAGTGTTGAAGTTTTCAAGTGGAAAAGACTTGCAGCTACTACTCAATCCATCACAACTTTGCAGGCATGGAAAAGTTATCTGGCAGGTATTGCTCTTTCTTTTCTTACGCCCAACCGCATAGGTGAATATCCCGGAAGAATTCTTTTTCTGAAAAGAAAAAACACAACGCGCCTGATTAGTGTGTCTATTCTGGGGGCGTTTGCGCAGTTCATCACTTTGTTTATTTATGGACTTGCCGGACTCATTTACTACAATATTGCATTTCCGGGTTACTGGCAAAAAATCCTCCTTTTCCTTTGCCTGTTCTCCATCTTTTTTCTACTGGTTTTGTTTTTTCATTTTGAAAAATGGATTGGGAATTTTGAACGATGGAAATGGCTGAGAAGGTTTCAGACTTACGGTATGTTGATGCGAAAGTTCACAACGCAAGAACAACTTGAAATCCTTGGTTTATCCATGCTGCGATTCACCATTTTCACCATTCAATACCTGATGTTGTTCAAATGGATGGGCATTCCGCTTCTTAATACAGAAGGTTTTTTAATTGCTTCAATTTACTTCTGGTCAATTGCCGTTATTCCTTCATTTGCATTCGCAGAACTGGGTGTACGCGGACAGGTAAGTTTATTTCTTTTTCAACCCTATACACAAAATACAATCGGCATACTCACAGCTACCGTTGGTTTGTGGTGCATTAATCTCATTCTTCCGGCACTCATTGGCAGTATTCTTTTATTGCGTGTCAGGCTACTGAAGTAGTTTCTTTTTGGTGTAATATGCATATTGTGAAGAGTTTCTTTTTTGTAGTCGCGTTAATTTTCTCGCTTACAGCTACCGCGCAAAATGAGTTTTGTGGGTTGAAAAACATTTCGTTTCAGGAAGGTGAGAAGCTGGCATTTAAAGTGTATTACAACATGGGAAGAATATGGGTGGGCGCGGGTGAAGCGGTGTTTACAACCAGACTTGCTACGTTGAACGGACGGAAAGTGTATCATGTAGTGGGCGATGGAAAAACCTATAAATCATACGATTGGATTTATAAAGTGCGCGACAAATACGAAAGTTATATTGATGTAGAAACGATGCTGCCGTTAAAATTTGTGCGCAACGTAAACGAAGGCGGTTTTCAGATTTATAACAGCGTGCAGTTTGATCAAAATAGTCACCGGGCAGTATCTACAAATGGCGTTTTCAATGTTCCCAAATGTATTCAGGATGTTTTGTCCAGCATTTATTATGCACGCAATATTGATTACAACAAATACCAACCTGGCGCTAAAATTCCTTTCACCATGTTTCTCGATGATAATGTTTACCAGCTATACATCAGATACCTCGGAAAAGAAAGGATTACTACTCGATACGGCACTTTCAACGCCATTAAAATCCGACCGCTGCTTATAGAAGGAACCATATTTAAAGGCGGGGAAAAAATGACGGTTTGGGTAAGTGACGATAACAACCATGTACCTGTGCGTGTGGATAGTCCTATTCTGGTTGGAAGTATCAAAGTGGATCTGATAGGCCATGAAAAACTAAGACATGCTTTTACAAGTTTTTTAAAAGCACGGTAACAAAAGAAACCAAAAATTTTCAGTCAGCTTTTCGTGCTACCCGCTAATTATCTTTGCACCTCATATTTTCAAACTACATGCTTACCGCAAACGAGATACGCCAGCAGTTTTTAGATTTTTTCAAAAGTAAAGGACACCACATTGTGCCCTCTGCGCCTATCGTGGTGAAGAATGATCCTACCTTGCTTTTTACTAATGCGGGCATGAATCAGTTCAAAGATTATTTTCTTGGCGATAAAAAAGCAGAACATACTCGTGTTGCCGATACACAAAAATGTTTGCGTGTAAGCGGAAAGCATAACGACCTGGAAGAAGTGGGTGTTGATACCTATCACCACACCATGTTTGAGATGCTCGGCAACTGGAGCTTTGGAGATTACTTTAAAGAAGAGGCAATTGCATGGAGTTGGGAGTTACTGACGGAAGTGTATAAAATTCCGAAAGACCAACTATACGTTACCGTGTTTGAAGGCGATGCGAAAGAGAACCTTCCGAAAGATGAAGAGGCTTACAACTTTTGGAAAAAATGGATTGCAGAAGACAGAATTCTTTTAGGAAATAAGAAAGATAATTTTTGGGAAATGGGCGATACAGGCCCTTGTGGTCCATGCTCGGAGATACATGTGGATTGCAGAAGCGAGGAAGAAAGAAATAGTGTGGATGGAAAGGCTTTGGTAAATGCCGATCATCCGCAGGTGATAGAGATATGGAACAACGTGTTTATGCAATTCAATCGGCTGAAAGATGGAAGCCTGCAACCGCTACCGTCAACACATGTGGACACAGGTATGGGGCTGGAAAGATTGGTGCGTGTGCTGCAATGGAAAACGAGCAATTACGATACAGACTTATTTTCCGGCACGATCGCCACAACTGAACAGATTACCAGTAAAAACTACGAGGGTGGAGATAGCAAAAAGGATGTTGCCTTCCGTGTGATCGCTGACCATATTCGTGCTATTGGTTTTACAATTGCAGATGGACAATTGCCTTCTAACACAGGTGCAGGCTATGTGATAAGGAGAATTCTTCGTCGTGCGGTTCGTTACTATTATTCTTACTTAGAGTATAAACAGCCATTGTTGCATCAGTTGATGCCTGTATTAGCAAAGCAGTTCGAAAATGTGTTTCCTGAATTGCAAAAGCAAAGTGATTTTGTAAGTAGAGTGGTGAAGGAAGAAGAGGAGGCGTTTTTGAGAACATTGGATAAAGGATTGAAACGTTTCGATGACATTCAACAACAACTAGTAAAAGATAAATTTGATGCGCTGGCGAAATCGAAAAGTCCTTCTAGAAAGATAAAAATTCCTTCATTACAATTCAGCTTTGCCGATGCTGCCATCGCATATGCCGAAGCTTATAAAGAGAAAGCTGTTATTTCAGGCGAAGTTGCTTTTGAATTGAACGACACCTATGGTTTCCCAATAGATTTAACTACGCTAATTGCAAGAGAGCGCGGATGGAATGTTGATACTGAAGGATTTGAAAGAGAACTTCAAAAACAAAAAGACCGCTCTCGCGCTGCAACCGCTCTTGATACAGATGATTGGGTGGTTTTGCAGGAAGGCACTAATCGCTTTGTTGGTTATGATAGTCTCGAAGCGCAGGCATCTGTTCTTAAATATCGTCGTGTAAAAAGTAAAGGCAAAGAGTGTTTTCAGTTGGTTCTTGATGTAACGCCATTTTATGCAGAAAGCGGCGGACAGGTGGGCGATACAGGTGAATTGATTTTCTCTACAGAAAGTATTCAGATCACTGATACCAAAAAAGAAAATGATCTCATTATCCATTTTGCAGAGGTGCTACCCAACGATCCCGCTGCACCTTTGCTTGCAAAAGTGGATGTAGCAAAACGGGTGCATACAGCGGTACATCACAGCGCCACGCACTTACTTCACGCTGCATTGCGCAATGTACTCGGAACGCATGTTGCACAAAAAGGCTCCCTGGTAAATGAAGAACACCTTCGTTTCGACTTCTCTCACTTTTCAAAAGTTACCGATGAAGAGCTTGCGAAAATTGAAGCACTAGTGAATGAAAAGATTCGTGAGAATGTAGAAGTAGTGATTCGTGAAATGAGTAAGGATGAAGCGGTGGAAATGGGAGCGATGGCTTTGTTTGGGGAGAAATATGGAGACCGTGTTCGTGTAGTAATTATTGACCCGCAATATTCAATAGAGCTTTGCGGTGGTACGCATGTTGGCGCTACAGGTCAGCTTGGATTGTTCAAGATTAAACATGAAGCGGCAGTTGCCGCAGGCATTCGTCGCATTGAAGCGGTGAGTGGAAAGGCTGCGGAAGATTTTATTAATGCGCATTTACAATCGCTGCAACAAATTCGCGAAGCGCTAAAAAATCCTAAAGATGCACTCAAAGCAATTGAAAAACTTCAGGAAGAAAAAGCACAGCTTGAAAAGCATGTGGACATGCTGGAAGCGCGTCAGCTTGTAGCGATAAGAAACGAAGTGTTGAAAAAAGATGAGATCATTGGTGATGTTGCGTTCGTTGGCGATATAGTTGAAGTCGGCTCACCGGATGCTTTGAAAAAATTGTGTGCTGATATCAAGCATCATGTGAACGATCATGTAATTGTGCTTTGTGCAAATATTGGTGGAAAGCCATTTGTAGCGGTAGGTATTGATGAAAAAGTTGTAGCTGCAAAAGGATTGGATGCGAACAAGATTATCAAAGAACAGATTGCACCATTAATAAAAGGCGGCGGCGGCGGACAAAAAACTTTAGCAACTGCAGGCGGACAAGAAGCAGGAAATCTGAAGCAGGTTATTGACGCGGTCAGGGATCTTCTGTAAGACTCAGATTTGGATTATGTTGCTTCGACATAACCCAAAAACTGCGAAAATTGGGTTATGTTTTCAGGACATAACCCAAAAAACGCCAAAATTGGGTTACATTTTTAATTCGTCTGCAACAATTCCACGTCAAATATTAAAGTGCTATTCGGTGGAATAGAACCTGCGCCTCTTGTTCCATAGCCAAGTTCGGACGGAATGAAAAAACGATATTTCGATCCTTGCGACATTAGTTGCACACCTTCTGTCCATCCGCTGATGACTTGGTTTAATCCAAATGTTGCGGGTTGATTTCTTTTGTAAGAACTATCAAACACGTTACCGTTAATCAATGTTCCTTCATAATGAACAGTAACACGGCTCGTAGCTCCTGAAGGTTTTTGTCCATTACCTTCTTGCAATATTTCGTACTGCAAACCTGAAGCGGTTGTGGTTACTTCAGGACGTTTTCCATTTTCTTCGAGAAATTTTTTTCCTTCTTCCAATGTATTTGATGATTTGTTGTTCAAAAAGTTTTTGAGTTTGTCTTGTAAGCTCATGTTTTTATTTTTTTCTGGCGGCGGGCGCAACGAATGCAAAGATCGCAATGATTTTTATTTCCCATGAAGGCATTATTTCCCACGAAGGCGCAAAGCCGCGAAGTTAATTCAGGTAATTCTTTAATTCTAAAAATCCCAGTTCAGACAGTTTCACACGGGGGGCACAGAGAAAAGGAGGAACAGGGAATAATCCTACTAATCTTTTAATCCTGCAAATCCCAGTTCAGACATTCCGGTTCAGACAGTTTCACACGGGGGGCACAGAGAAAAGGAACAGGGAATAATCCTACTAATCTTTTAATCCTGCA
>CALMWT010000100.1 GCA_937870855.1 uncultured Taibaiella sp. | reverse complement strand
ATTGTCTATGGGGTCGAAGCGGTTTTTTACAAACTTGAAAGTGCCAAGTGTAACCAAACGATTGAGTGCAAGATTTTGCTCTGTGCGGTTATACACTTCGCCAGGTTTAAACTGCATTGCCTGCTCAAACACTACGGGTCTGAAAGTGTTGCGCTTGTCTATCAGGTAAAAGCCATCATGAAAAATGCCTTCTGTTTTGTTGGTGTCTGCACGGCGCTCGCCTCTTAGTCCATAATTCGGATAAACAAACACATTGTTGATGCGATAAAGATAGTAGGCTTGTTCTGGCATTTCCTCGTGTTTGGGTTGGATGTAAATATCCACCTGATGATTTCCCACACTACTATCTACACGTGCAATTATGTAGTCGCTCTTGAAATAATAATAACCTTTTTCGGTAAGCTGCTTGGTGATACGGTCTCGCTCTCCTTTTATCAGATCGAGATTATAAGGTAAACCAGATTTAAGAAGGCTCTTGTCTTTTACATTGCTAATGTCCACGCTTAGCTGCGAAGAGTCAATAGGAAATTCAATGTTCCGGATTTTATACTGGGGGCCAGTCCACACATCGAAATAACCTTTTGTTTTCCTTTTTTTTGTTTCACTGCGCGATTCAACACGCGGATAAAAAAAGCCTTTGTTCTCCAGTATGTTTACAAATAGTTGTTCATTCTTTTCGAGGTCGAGCATGGAGGCTAAAACAGGAGGTTCACCAAAGTTGCGCAACGCTCTTCTTAGCGGTCCTTTTTTGGTGGTGTCACCTGCCAGGTTGTAGATAGAAAGCTTAAGTCTTACGCCGAGAAATTTGCTGTTAGGCTTGGGTTTTATTGCCCCACGCAGATCGCGGCGTACTACTTTCCTGTAGCTTTTTGTCCCCTCATTGTCTTTCAATGTGACGCTCGAGCCAATGTAAAGTGATTCCCCATTCGGCAGATGCTTTGTATTGCTGCATGATGCAATGAAAACAACCACAAAAAGCAGAAGGAAGGAAAAATATTTTGGATAAAGCATAAATCAGTTTGTGTCGTTGTGTTCTTTTCGATTGATAAGGGATGCCGCTTTCACACGGTCGTCATTGTTTTGTTGCTGACGTTCCTGCTGGCGTTGCTTTCTTCTTTCTTCCATCATTTGCAGGCGCTTTTTTCTGCTCATCAACACCTGTCTGAACCTGTTATAATCTACTTGCAGAATAAAGCTCGCGCCGGTTGAGATCACGTTGCCATCCAATTCACCCGTTTGCTCATCGCGCCTGAAAAACCTCATGCGATATCTTCTGTCGGGAGAAAGATCGTAGTCAATAGCAATATTTCCCGGAATGTAAGATGTGCCTTGTGCGCTGTTGGAGCGGGGGCCTTCAAGCTGAAAATTGTTGCCCACATTTACAGTAAGGCGGTCGTTCAGCAAACGCTTGGAAGCACCGACATTCAGATCAGTACGGTTTCTTCGTTCGCCAGAAGTGTAATCTTCAGATGT
Source organism: uncultured Taibaiella sp. (assembly GCA_937870855.1). Taxonomy (GTDB): domain Bacteria; phylum Bacteroidota; class Bacteroidia; order Chitinophagales; family Chitinophagaceae; genus JAFIGV01. Next base: position 48,604 of record CALMWT010000100.1, on the reverse strand, counting down.
TTGAAGATCGAGCGTAAGATCCAATCCGGCAATCAAACCACCCGCGAATTTGTTGAGTTGCTCACTCACAAAACGACTCACACTTTGTCTTGCCAATGCTTCGGCACCACCACCACCTGCACCATTTTGAAAAGGATCTTCTGCAACAAAACGGTTTAAGATAATGAGTGCAAAAACTTGCTTGTTTAATTCTGAAGGTTGATTGCGCAGGTCGTTCAATTTTGCCTGAACAAGATCAGAGACTGTTCCTGCTACGCGAAAATTCTTTTCTTCAGGAAGCACAATGTCAAAAGCCAGTATTGGCTGCATCATGGGTCCACTTATTTTCATTTGCACTTCAAAAGGCAGTCGTTGTTTGAAATACACCAGTTCAGCCGGGTCTTGCACCTGGCGCGAAACAAGATCGTAAGGCGGAACGTTGGCTTCGTAATAGGCAGTTACATTCAACTCTGCTTGTGTAGGATCGCCAGAGAAAACGATAGTGCTTCCTGGTTGCACCCGAAATTCTCTCCGTATAAAATTGTAAGAAAACTGATAGTAACCATCCCTGATTTCGTAGGTGCCGGTGAGTCCCAATGTTCCATCGGGCATTACGCTTGTATTTAAGTTTGCCACACCTTTGATGCGAACAAAGTCGCCGGTTCCTTCATCTACCACCACACTAAATTCTGCTTCTTCATCTGTCGTCACATTCAGATTGATATTAGAACCTACGGGAACTTTTCCAATTTTCCTGACCGAATCCTGACTTTGTCTTGGCATAAGAATGTTCTTATTTTCAGGGTAACTCATGTCCACAAATTCTACGATCCCTTCTCTTTCCTGCATTCCTTTTTCAGGTGTTGGTATTGTTACGTTTACGGAAGTGCCTTTTAAGATATTGAGGCTGCCATCAATGTTGGGCGCGGCAACAGGGCCATTGATATTCATATTGGTGCTAAGGAATAGCCTGCCATAAAAATCTTTGTTTTGCTGAGACGTAGAACTCATAGCCTGCCACTTATTGGCCCGTAGTCGCATTGCCAAATTCATTTCCTTAAAGTTCATCCGTCCATTTATCGTTGCAACATTTCCAGCGCTGTCACGAATGTCAAAATCGTCAAGCACAATGTTCTGTCCGCTAAAATTTATAGGTTCGGCTTGAAAGTAAAATGGAGCGCCAAGCATGGTAATAGTAGTTCGTAGTTCGTCAGTGCGAATTTGCCCGTTTAAAGATGGAGCGTCCATTGTTCCTGTTACCCGAAGATCGCCGCGTAGAAAGCCGGAAGTGTTTTGGATCTGATGTTGCGCAGCTCCTTCAAAAGCTGCAACATTGAGCGGATTTAGTCCCAACGTCATGTTGAAATTGTTACCATTTACAGCGGTTGGATAATACAGTCCGCTCAGGCTAACATTGTTGCCAAAACCAGTGATCCCCACATTAGCATCAATTGCATTTTCGGTTGCATTTTTTACATTAATTGCTACATCTCCTACAGTATCGCCAAGTAATGAAAGATTAGAAATGCCTAACTGAGCAGTAAGTTGAGGAGAAGGGTTGAAACGTGCTACATTGATATTGCCTGCGAGTACACCATTGGCAAGTAGCGTATCCTTGCTGATGATTTGTGTAAAGTTGGAGAGAAGGAAATTGGCAATATCTGCGCGAAGAGGTGCATTGTAAACGGCAGTCTCACTATTCACAGCAATGCTTTCACTACCGTTATTGATCCCAAAATTTTGAACGTAAAATCCTTGTGGCGCAAATACAATTTTATTTGGCTGGCGCACATTCCAGGGCTTATAGTTCAGTACAAGGTTGGGGTTCAATTGTAGCACTTGCTCTTCTCCGTTGCGCTGTAAAAGACCGCTAAGGAAAAATCGTTGATTACTATCCGGGTCGGCAATGGAAATATTGGAGGTGAGTGCGTTGGTGCTTAACCTTCCTGAAACATTTGCGTACCATATGTCTATACTTTTTTGATACACCCTATCCACCGAAGCGAGGTAAGTAAGTGCAGAGTCAGATCCATTCACACGCACCTTTGCATCACTAATGTTGTAGTTCATGTAATTAATGCGAGGTGCATCTGCATTCAGATAAATTCTTTCAGGACTTAGCCCGGCTTCAATATCTATAGTGTCGAGGTCTTTCAAATCGGGAACAAGCCCTTGAAGAATAGGATTGTCTTCAATTTTTGCAATCAGATTAAGATCGTAAGTAGCTGGTATATTTTTCGGAACTGAGTTGTTTGCTCTGCTTAGATAAACACTGTCGTTGAGGGTGTAGTGCTTGTTGATATGGTGTTGCACAATGTCGCCAATTTTTGTGAGTGGTGTACGCCCCCAAATATTTGCCTTGAATGTTTGCGCATTGATCACAATGTTGTTGCCGCTGTCTGCACTTGGTGTTGAAACAATGTAAATGCTATCGAGAAAATACCGCCTTCCGTTTGTTGTCATGATAGGGTTAGTAATGGTAACTAACGCGCGTGGATAATCAGGATTCAGTTCGGCAATGTCTGCATGTACTTTTCCGTGAAAGCGCATTTCTGAGGCATAGAAATTCAAAGCTTCAAGGTCTATACTGTCAATCATCGCGTCTGCATAAATAGCCGGATATTTTCCTGCAAAATTTGCAGAGCCGTCTAATTGCAAGTGGGCATTGGGGTCATTGGAAACGAGGTTAAACTTTGCTTTTTTTCCTGCAACATTTCCGTTGAAAGAAATATTGCGGTAAGTGTATTTATTGAACATAGCCGCGTGAATAGTTCCGCGTGCTGTAGTATTCATCGAGTTAATTTCGAAGCTGGTTCCGCGAGCATTCAGGTCGGCAGTTACACTACCAATTTGTGGGTTTCTGATAATTTTTCCAATGTTCAGACGTTGGGTTTTTACAGCAAGGTTATAGCGTTCTTTTCCTGTTCCCCGCGACATATCCACCAGTCCGTTCACTGAAGCATTTCCATCTGTTGTGATAATTATAAGGTTCGGTTTGTAAGCGAGTGTATTCCCTGAAATTGTTCCTGTTGCACCGAAGCGATCAGGCAGTCTTATTTGTTTCAGAGTTGCAGGTGGCAATAGTGTTTCAATATCATTTTTAGAAGATTGCAGTTTTGCGATTTTAAGGTTGTAGCTTATTTTATTTGGGTTAGGCATACCCTGAAGCGCACCACTCATATCAATTTCAGTACTACCCAATCCCGACGCATACAATCGCTGTATCTCAAGATTGTCAAGCCTGCCTTCTACATCTGCTTCCAGTTTCACCATGCCATTTCGATGCTTTCTGAAAAAAGGCTGTGCTGCAAGTTGAGGTGCGAAGATGAGCAGGTCTTTCATGCCGATGATGCTGTTCTTCAGATGAACATTCATTTGCACGAGATTTGGATTTTGTGCTATTGCATCTAATGAAGGATATTTTACGGAAACAAAATCCTGAAGTATAGTGTTGGATGTTTGTAGGTAAAGGTTGCGCAGATGGCCACCTTGAGGATTGTATTCAAACCTAGTGGCAAATTTTCTGATGTCTAAACCTGATTGCTCTTTTGCTGCAAGCTGATTGATGACACCGGCAATGGTATCTGTTGTATAGTTTATGTCGTTTGCATCCAGCACTAAGCTTTGCACATTCAGATGCGCAAAATCAATTCCGGAGGGTAGTCGTTTTTGTGTTTCGTCATCGAGTATAAATCCTACATTATTAATGTTAAGATCACCGGCTGTAACCCTCCATTTTGCGGGCGGTGCCACATCATGGTCAATCAATGTATCTGCCACTTCCTGAGCAAGTTCCGCAGATCTACCACCCATCCGAACATTTACATTGGTGTTGTTGAGTAGAAAATCTTTAATGGCAATTGATTGGTTGGGTATGTCAATGTTTTCGGGATGTACTAAGAGTTTACCCACTTTAAAATCCATGAAAAATTGATTCTCCAGACTTTGTTGGTTGTAATGAACATTGTTGAGGTTTATTTCTTCTGCACCTATTTGTAACACCAGCGGAGTAGTTGCAGTATCAACAGGCTCAGGCAAAAATGATTTTCCTTGTATGATCTGTGCTTTAAAATTGTTTGCATAAAGTTTTCCTGCACGAAAGATCATTTTTGTAGGGTCAAGCTCTTTCATAGTAAGCGTGAGGTCGCCTATATCATAAGCCATCCTTACGCCTCCTGCATAGTCATTGAATTTAAAACGCACATTGCGCACTACGAGTTTATCAAGGTTCATGGTAAGAGTCGCGGAGGTATCTGTAACCGCTCCTGAAGTGTCTGTGCCTTGCGATACAAAGGCTTTTATGATGTAGTCAAAATTGAAAGCTGTATCATTTTGCCTTCTGTAAATATTTGCGTAAACACCATTAAGATACACTTGCTGAATGCTGACGTTGCTGTTGATGAGTTTAAGCATGGCAATGTCCACTTTCAGTTCTCGCGCAGAAAGCAGCGTATCTTTTGCCTGATCTTTCACCAATACATTTTTCAGCACGATCATTTTGGGCAAATCGTAATCGAGATCGCCGATATGTACTTCTGTTTTCAGCTTATCGCGCAGAAATGCCACTGCCCGTTCTTTTACAAAATCTTTTCCCGGACGCGTATTGATGCCGATAATAACGATCAATAAGAGGAAAAAAATTCCCGCAAGTATCCACAATACAATTCGTAAAGCTCTTCGCATTTGTTATCGTCTGCTTAAAAATTGTACCTGCTAATTTTCTCGTAGGCTAACTTTGAAAATCAGTCAATTAAAAATTAGATAATTGATGCAGGAGTAAAGATGTGGAGGAATATAGTTCTGATGGAATGCATGAGGTTGTTATATCCATTCAGGAAAGCCATGCTCTTCGTAATATTTAAGATTCTTTCCGCCTTTGGCGCGATACATGCGAATGCGTTCCTCTCGGGTTTGTATAGCGCGCATGAATTTCATATTCTCCAGTATCCAGTTGAGCCTTTCTTCAATTGTCCATTTCTGAAAAGCTTCAAGTTGTTCATCAGTTACGGTATAATCGAACCCGATTTGCTCACTCATTTTTGAAAAGTTTATTGAGCAATTCCACGTCTTTTGTGTCTTGTTGTCTTCCGGCACTTCTCTTCATTATTATCAGATCGTCAACTGAGATCAGGTTAATAATGGTATTGCCAACTTTTCGCTCCTGCCGCCTTTTCCATATTTCTTCAAAATGAAAAGGTGTTTTTACAAGCACGTCAATTAGAAATGTATTTTTCCGGCTGTTGTAAAATGAATAAACAATGAGGTTTTTTTCTTCGATTAACTGGTTTCTTAACTTTTCTGTCGAAAGCATTTCCAATGAAAAGGGCAATGAACCAACATAAGACAGCAGCTTCATTGTATTTGTAAAATTTTGCAGGTTCTCTTTTTCAAAATCAATAAGCAGATCAATATCCGCAGTAGTTCTTTGGATGCCATAAATACTTACAGCTAAACCACCGCACAACAAGTAGCGAATTTTCCTTTTGTGCAGCATCTCGAAAAGCTCAAGAAATTCCATGAACTAAAGGTAGAGATTATATCCTCTTTATATCCGCACCCAACGCATTCAATCGCTCATCTATTTTTTCGTAACCGCGATCTATCTGGTCAATATTTTGAATAACGCTTTTTCCTTGTGCGCATAATGCGGCGATGAGCAATGCAACACCCGCGCGAATATCCGGCGATACCATGTTGATACCGCGCAATGAAACTTGCCTGTCCAAGCCTATCACTACTGCACGATGCGGATCGCACAAAACAATTTGCGCCCCCATTTCTATCAATTTATCTACAAAGAACAAACGGCTCTCAAACATTTTTTGGTGCATCAATACTGTTCCTTTTGCCTGTGTTGCTGTAACGAGTACAACGCTTATGAGATCGGGTGTGAAGCCTGGCCATGGATGATCGTAAATAGTGAGAATGGAACCGTCTATAAATTTGTGAATCCGAAAACTTTCCTGAGCAGGAATATGAATATCGTCGCCTTTTATTTCCAATTCGATACCAAGTCGCTGAAACGTTTCAGGAATGATACCAAGGTGCGCAACATCTGCATTCTTAATGGTAATGTTACTTTTTGTTGCAGCGGCAAGTCCGATAAATGAACCCACTTCAATCATGTCTGCAAGTAAACGATGTGTGGAGCCATGCAATTTTTCTACACCTTCAACCACAATTAGATTCGAGCCTATGCCACTTACGCGTCCACCCATTTGATTAATGAGATTGCAAAGTTGCTGTACATACGGTTCACAAGCAGCGTTGTAGATAGTAGTGATGCCAGGTGTAAGACACGCCGCCATAACAATGTTTGCAGTACCGGTAACAGAAGGTTCTTCCATCATAATTCGTCCACCACGCATTGCTTTACCATCAAGCATAAAAAGGCTTTCTTTCGCATCGTAGTCAAACTTTGCACCTAAACTTTCAAAGCCACGTATATGGGTGTCCAGTCTTCTTCTTCCGATTTTATCGCCTCCAGGCTGAGGTATATGCGCACGACCAAAACGTGCCAGCATGGGTCCAGCTATCATTACTGCACCACGTAGCTTTCCCGATTTTTTCTTGAAATTTTTATCAATAAAAAAATCAGGATTTACATTGTCCGCCTGCAGCACAACTGTATTCGGTGCAGGACGTTTCACTTTCACGCCCATGTCGCCCATCAGTTCTATGAGTGTGTTTACATCAACAATATCCGGCACTTTGGTATAAGTAACCGGTTGGTCTGTAAGCAACGCAGCGCAAAGCACCTGCAATGCTTCGTTCTTTGCTCCCTGTGGCGTAATGATGCCGCTTAATGAACGACCACCACGAATTTCAAAAGCGCCCATGGTTCAGTTTATTTATTCTTATTTTTATACTTATTGCGGTTCTTGTTGTAGTTGTTTCCTCCTCCTCCGCTTCCACTACCGTAATTTCTGTTTCCTCCTCCCTGATTGCCTTTATAGTTGCGGTTGTTGTTATTATTATTATTATTATTTCGGTTCGGCTTAAATCGGTTTGATTCTACCTGCACACGATACCCACCGGTTTCATATACAAGCTGGCCATTTGAAAGTTCGGCCAATTCATTTTTAATCATATCGTCATGCACGGGTTCTTTATGCCAGTTGGTATAAGCCAGTTTCATGTAGTATCCGAGAGCCTGAGTAAAACCCTGTTTCCTTTCGGGGTCAGGTTCTGCAAGTGCTCTTTCAAGCAGTGCGTTAAAATTTCTGCCGAAATGTTTGTTTCGGGTATTTTCATCGGGATATGGAAGAGGTTCTGGTTTCTTCAATATTTCTTCCCGGGTAGGAGGTGGGTAGGGACTGTCCACATTGAGTCGGAAGTCGGTCATCTGATAAAGATGATCCCAAAGTTTATGCTTGTAATCTTCTATGGTTTTTAAATGCGGGGCGAGTGTGGTCATCAGTTCTATGATTGCCTCAGCATTTCTTAGACGAACTTTAGGATCTTCTATCGTCAGAAGATATTCCACCATTTTCTGAACGTTTCGTCCGTATTCCGGCATCAGCATTTTGCTGCGCGAAGTATTATATTCCATGTCTCATATTTTTTGACTGTAATTGTTTGTAACGTTTTAGTTCACGTTCCAGTTCTTGTTTCAATTGTTTTTCGGTAGGGAGTTACAGTTTATATTTGATGCAAACATCTGCCTGTTTCTTTAAGCAAGAATCGGGAAAGAACATTTGCTTATTGCCTACTGTATATTCAAAAAAGCAAGTCAATTGCGAAAAGAAGGGAGGCGCAAAATATTGCCGGAGTAAAGCAAATATAGGTGAAGAGGGTTATTGATTTGACATTATTTTCGCGCAAACATTTCTCATGCTCTCACTCGACCTTTCAAATAAAAATGCGCTGGTAGCAGGCAGCACACAAGGTATTGGACTTGCTTCGGCACAGGCACTGGCTTCGCTGGGTGCTCGTTGTGTATTGATAGCGCGCAATGAGGATGCGCTGAAAAATGCAATCGCATCGCTCGACACATCGAAAGGACAATCGCATGATTACCTTATTGCGGACTTTAGTAACGGAGAACAAGTGCGGAAAGTTGCTGAAGATTTTGTGGCTGAAAATCCTATCCATATTCTTGTAAACAACACGGGTGGCCCACCGGCAGGACCCATAGTTAATGCAACCCCAGAATCGTTTCTCAGTGTATTTCAGCAACATCTTATTTGCAATCATTTGCTTGCAACCGCAGTTCTCCCATCCATGAAAAAGGAAGGCTACGGACGGATCGTCAATATTATTTCTACTTCAGTAAAAATCCCATTGAAGAATTTGGGAGTGTCTAACACCATTCGTGGCGCTGTGGCTTCGTGGGCAAAGACAATGGCGAATGAAGTAGCGCAATTTGGAATAACAGTAAATAATGTTTTGCCCGGCGCAACTGCCACAGGAAGACTTGAAGCAATTATCAACAATAAGGTTACGAAAACAGGCATTAGTCAGGAAGAAGCGGAGCAAGAGATGATTGCAGAGATACCTGCAAAACGTTTTGGCAAACCTGAAGAGATTGCAGCAATGGTTGCATTTCTTGCAAGCCCTGCGGCTGCTTACGTGAACGGAACTAGCATACCAGTGGACGGAGGAAGAACGGGGGCGATCTGAAAAGAAAGTTTACGTATCGGACCTAAGTTTTTAATGTTTTCAGTGGCCGCTAACGTCAAAAGAATTTTCACCTTTTCTCGCGTAAACTACTTTTCCTACTCGATCTATATGGTTGAGTAAATCCTCATTTTTAATACCTTTTTTTATACTCAAATCAAATTCGTAGGGCAACAACAGATCGTCTAATGCAATCTCAACTTCATTGAGTACAGCAAGATTTAGATTGTCGCCTTCCAGAGTAATATCAATGTCTGAATAAGGCTTTGAGGTTCCCTTAGCCCTCGAGCCATATAGCCAGGCTTTTTCTATTTGCGGAAAAGAAGAAAAAACCGCATTGATTTTCGACCAATCCGCATCGTGAAGGTTCGATTCAGAGATTAACATGTTCTGGTCTCCCATCTTTCAGTTCCAGCATTGTTTTTTCAAAAAGAGTAAAAGCCAAAGTATAGTCGCTTATGATTTCGAAAAAAATTTCGTTAGCTGTTTCTTCGTGGTAAGTGTGCGTAGTCTTATTTCTGTTTTGGATCATTTGCATCCACAAATGCGCATTCGTTATCAAATTAACGCGGGCAGCATATCGCGTGGCATCCTTACTTCCCCGGATATTAGTGCTTCCCTGATCTTCTGCGAAATCTTTCATCACATTCCAGGCAAGCTCGTGGGTAAACTCAAAGCTTTGTATCAGACCCTGCTTGTAGATGTCATTTATCGCTAACCCTACATTCCTTACCTCATCTTCATTTGAAAAATCAATATGATTAAACTGCTCTTTGATAAAAGAGATATTGTCGTTCAACTTCTGAAGCGCCTTCTGATAGTTAGACAGTCTTTGATGCCAACGGATATCTTCCATACAAGTGATACTTTACCTTTTCTGTTTGATCTTTTCTTGCTACATATTCCTCCTATACTGACCGCCCACTTCAAACAACGCTTTGGTAATTTGTCCAAGCGAGCAATACTTCACTGTTTCCATCAATTCTTCAAACACATTTCCATTGTTGATGGCTACTTGTTGTAATTGTTTCAGCATTTCTTCACCTTTATCGCCGCTGCGTTTCCGAAGGTTGTGTACGGAAGAGATTTGAAATTCTTTTTCTTCGGTCGTAGAGCGGATCACTTCACGCGGTAAAACTGTTGGTGAACCTTTTGAGCTAAGGAAAGTATTCACGCCAATAATGGGATATTCTCCGGTGTGCTTCAGCGTTTCATAATAAAGACTTTCTTCCTGAATCTTTCCGCGCTGATACATGGTTTCCATTGCTCCGAGTACACCGCCGCGTTCTGTGATGCGGTCAAATTCTGCATACACAGCTTCTTCTACAAGATCAGTGAGTTCTTCGATAATGTAAGAACCCTGCAACGGGTTTTCATTTTTCGCTAAGCCAAGTTCCTTATTGATGATAAGCTGAATTGCCATAGCGCGACGAACACTTTCTTCTGTTGGTGTAGTGATCGCTTCGTCGTAAGCATTCGTATGAAGTGAATTACAATTATCGTAGATCGCATACAGAGCTTGCAGCGTAGTACGAATATCGTTGAAGTCAATTTCCTGCGCGTGCAGCGAACGTCCTGAAGTTTGGATGTGGTACTTCAGCATTTGCGAACGTTCATTGCCGCCGTATTTTAACTTCATTGCCTTCGCCCAAATCCTTCTTGCCACACGACCAATAACGCTGTATTCGGGATCTACGCCGTTGGAAAAAAAGAAAGAAAGATTCGGTGCGAAATCATCAATGTGCATTCCGCGACTCAGGTAGTATTCCACAAAAGTGAAACCATTTGAAATAGTGAATGCCAGTTGTGAAATCGGATTAGCGCCCGCTTCGGCAATATGATAACCGGAAATGGAAACTGAATAAAAATTGCGCACGCCTTTGTCAATAAAATATTGCTGCACATCACCCATTACACGCAAGGAAAATTCCGTAGAGAAAATGCAAGTATTCTGCGCCTGATCTTCTTTGAGAATATCTGCCTGCACCGTGCCACGCACTTGTTTTAAAGTGTCTGCTTTTATTTTTTGATAGACTTCTGTAGGCAATACCTGATCGCCTGATACGCCGAGTAACATCAAACCGAGACCGTTGTTGCCTTCGGGGAGATTTACGTTGTTTGCGTCACCGTTCTTTCCAACTGAAACCTCTGCGTTATAATACGGTCGCGGCACCCCTTTCTTCGCATATATCGCATCAATCTTTTTGTTCACTTCCGCCTCAAGTCCGTTTTCCTTAATGTAAAGCTCGCATTGCTGATCTATTGCTGCATTCATAAAGAACGCTGTGAGCGTCGGTGCAGGCCCGTTGATGGTCATGGATACTGAGGTCTTTGGATCAGCGAGGTTGAAACCACTGTACAATTTCTTCGCATCATCAAGAGTAGGCACGCTCACACCACTGTTGCCAATCTTACCGTAAATATCTGGGCGATGATCAGGGTCTTGTCCATAAAGTGTTACAGAATCAAAGGCTGTTGACAAACGCTTTGCAGGCATACCCAACGAAACGTAGTGAAAACGTTTGTTCGTTCTTTCAGGTCCGCCTTCACCGGCAAACATTCTTGTCGGGTCTTCTCCTTCTCTTTTAAAGGGATAAATACCTGCTGCGTAAGGAAATTCGCCTGGAAAATTTTCACTCAATGCCCATTTCAAAATCTCTCCCCATGCTTCAAACCTTGGGACTGCAACTTTAGGTATTTGTGTATGGGAAAGCGACTCTGAATGTGTTTGGATTTTTATTTCTTTTTCACGCACGCGGAAGATGTAAAACTCATCTTGAAAATGACGCTTTTTAGCTTCCCAGTTTTTTAGCAACTCAAGGTTTTTCGGATCAAGATCGAACGCAACCTTAGCATACACTTCCTCCAGTTCTTTGATGAGTCTGTCGCGGTCATCTAACTTTTCCAAAGTTCCAAACTTTGGAAAAGTTTTATCTGCCAATGTTTCAATCGTTTTGCGAATTCCAAACAACTTCTGCGCGATTTCAGATTGCTGTTGTACCCATTTATCATAGTTGCGATTGTTCTCTGTTATCTCACTTAAGTAGCGGGTACGATTTGGCGGAATGATGTAAATCTTCTCGCTCATTTCGTTCGTGATCTCAAAGTTCGATTTCAACGATTCGCTGCCTGTTTTTTTCACAACTACATCCATCAATGCCTTGTACATTGTGTTTGTGCCCGGATCGTTGAATTGCGAAGCGATCGTTCCGTAAACAGGCATGTCATCCGGCTGCTTATCGAAGAGCTTATGATTGCGTTGGTATTGTTTCTTCACATCGCGCAGCGCATCCATTGCGCCACGCTTGTCGAATTTGTTGATGACCACAATGTCTGCAAAATCGAGCATGTCTATTTTCTCAAGCTGTGTTGCGGCGCCGTATTCCGGTGTCATCACATACATGCTCAGGTCGCTGTAGTCGGTGATCTGCGTATCGCTTTGACCAATGCCTGATGTTTCGAGAATGATGAGATCGTACTTCGCTGCTTTGAGAATATTCACTGCATCGAAAATATATTTTGAAACTGCAAGATTGCTTTGGCGTGTAGCCATCGAGCGCATATACACACGATCATTGCGAATGGCATTCATGCGAATTCTATCTCCCAGTAATGCGCCGCCGGTTTTCTTTTTAGAAGGATCAACAGAGATGATCCCGATGTGCTTGTCTTTAAAATCAATCAGAAAACGACGAACAATTTCATCCACCAAAGAACTTTTTCCTGCGCCGCCTGTACCTGTGATGCCGAGAACAACAGCCTCGGAAGTATTGGCGGAGGCTAACGCGCTCACCTTCTTCAACATCGCCTGCGTTTCGCGAAGATCATGGTAATTTTCCGCAGCAGAGATCATGCGGGCAATTGACTTCGCGTCCTTCTCAATGATGTGTGCTACTTCGCCATTTACCTGATTACCTGTAGGAAAATCCGATTGCTGAATAAGATCATCAATCATTCCCTGCAAGCCCATCGCGCGACCATCATCGGGAGAATAAATTCTTGTGATGCCGTAAGCATGTAATTCTTCAATTTCCTCAGGAAGAATAACGCCACCGCCGCCGGCAAATATTTTTATATGCCCGCATCCTTTTTCTTTCAGAAGATCGTGCATGTACTTTAGATATTCCACGTGCCCACCCTGGTAAGAAGTCATTGCAATCGCATTTGCATCTTCCTGAATAGCGCAATTCACCACATCCTGCACGCTACGATCGTGGCCGAGATGGATAACCTCAACACCGCTGGCCTGCATTACGCGACGCATAATATTTATAGAAGCATCGTGACCATCGAAAAGAGAAGCTGCGGTTACTATACGCACTTTATGCTTGGGAGTGTACATAAAAAGTAAAAATTCAAAAGGTAAAATGTAAAAAGCTTTGCAGTAGAAAAGCGGATGGCAAAGTTAATAAATGAGCGCTCCTTTAAAACCGTTTGCTGCACATACCGGAAATAAAAAAAGCAGCCCGAAAGCTGCTCTTCATTTTAGGTTTTTATGAAGCTTATTCTTCAACGTCTGAAGACCTTCTTTTTGATTTTGGTGCATCTTCTTCATCGCTATCATCAGAAGTATCCATGTGGCGATGATCCATGCCTGGCTCAGTGCGCCCTTTGTAGCGTTTGCCACCAAGGTTTGCAGAGATACCAATGTTGAATTGACGACCGAACGTGATATCAAAGCTTGATTCGTTTATTTCCTGAGGACCTGTCATATCCCAGTTTTTCTTCTCGTAGCCTAAGCCGCCAAAAGAAAAATTAAGCGCCATACATTTTGTGAAGTTTACGCCTACTGCAGGAAACCAATTTACACCAAAACCATTGTAAGTATCTTCTACGTCAGGTGTGATTGCAACGCCATCATCCCATGTGCGCTTTCCATTCAAATAAGAAGCATTTACTTGTCCAAAAATGAAAAACGTTTTATTGATAGGCATTGTATGACGGACGAATACACCTGCTTCCAGTTTTCTCATTCTATATTCTTCTGTGATAATACCGTTATCAACTTCGTTTGTTTTCATGCCGATACCGAAGTTGATACCTGCTGTCCAGTTTCTGTTGAATTGATAACCGATACCCGGAGTAAAATTCCATTTATGGTCTCTGGTAACTACATCTGCAGAACCAGGCAAACCATCATCGTCTGTGTTTTTATCAGCCATATACCCCGCATTACCATAAATAAGGATGCTGCCAGGCTTTTGTGCTTGTGCTGTAGCTACCGCTCCAACTGCAAGAATAGCAAGGAAGAATTTTTTCATATCGTATAATCTGTGTTTGATTTATCCAACAAATGTAATTGTCCGATTTTATTAAAGCAAGAGGGGTTTAGAAAAAGTTGGAAGAGTTGGAAAGGTTTTGAAGTTGGAAGGGTTGGAAGGGTTGGAGAGTTGGAAAGGTTTGAAGGGGGTTGAAAAATTTGTTGTCTTAATGGAGCGAAATATAGTTCAATCTTCCAACTTACGTTCCAACAATATCCAACTCTTCCAATGATTTCCAACCCTTCCCACCCCTACTCCTTCAACCACCCGCTATACATCACATAGTTATTTGCTATTCGCTCTACTTCGCCTTTCAGCAAATCCTGACTTATGTCTTTTACCTTCTTTGCGGGCACACCGGCAAAAATACTTCCGGGCGGCACTTCCGTATTTTCCAGCACTACGGAGCCTGCGGCTATAATGCTGTTGCTGCCAATCTTCACGCCATCCATCACTATGGCGCCCATGCCTATCAGCACATTGTCTTCTACCGTGCAGCCATGCACTATGGCGTGGTGGCCGATGGATACATTGTTGCCCAGCACCGTTTTCGTTTTCTGGTAGGTGCAATGAATGCACGCGCCGTCCTGAATGTTTACCTTATTGCCCATGCGAATGCTATTTACATCGCCGCGAATTACAGCGTTGAACCATACGGAACATTCATTTCCCATCACCACATCGCCCACAATGGTGGCATTGGGAGCTACAAAACAATCGTCGGGTATTTGTGGGTGAATGCCTTTTACGGGAAGAATCAGCGCCATTATTAAAATTGAAAAATGTAAAAAGTAAAATCCAAAATGGTTTTCCTCTCACCTCTCACCTCTCACCTCTCACCGAAAAAGGTTGTACTTCAAAATGCAATAAATAGCGCGGAATCCATCTTTCCAGCCTATTTTTTTTCCTTCTTCGTAGGTGCGGCCGTAGTAAGAAATGCCCACTTCGTAAATGCGGATGCCCGGCACGCGCGCCACCTTGGCGGTTATTTCCGGTTCAAACCCAAACCGATTTTCGCGCAGAGTTATGGCTTGCACTATTTCTCGTTTAAAAAGTTTGTAGCACGTTTCCATGTCGGTAAGGTTTAGGTTGGTGAGCATGTTGGAAAGCGTGGTGAGCCAGCGGTTGCCTATACTGTGCCAAAAGAAGAGTATGCGGTGCGGCTTGCCACCCATAAAGCGTGTGCCATATACCACATCGGCAAATCCATCGAGTATTGGTTTTAGAAGAATGTTGTACTCGTTCGGGTCATACTCCAGGTCGGCATCTTGTATGATGACCCAATCGCCCGTGGCTTTTTCTATACCCGTGCGCAGTGCGGCACCTTTGCCCATATTTACCTCGTGTTTGTAGTAGGCAATGGGCAGGTCGGGATTGGCAATTTTATAAGCAAGGATGGCTTCTTCGGTATTGTCTTTCGAGCAGTCGTTTATAATAATCACCTCCTTTTGAATATCATTTGCAAGCTGCACCGTTTTCACCTTATTGAGAATGTGGTGAATGGTGCGCCCTTCGTTGTAGGCGGGTATGACGATGGAAAGTGTTTGGCTCATTTGGAAGTTCAAATGTAAAATGTAAAATGGTAAAAGGGAAAGGTAAAAGGGAAAAGGTAAAAGGGAAAAGGAAAGGAAAAAGGAAAAAGGAAAAGGGAAAAGGTGAGATGAAAGGGAAATGGGAAACGGAAAAGTAAAAAGAGTGAAGGTGAACGGTAAAAACTACTTTTGGGTTTTACTTTTTGCATTTTAAATTTTGCCTTTTACATTAAAATGGAACAATACTTAAACCTACTACAGCATATACTCGATACCGGCGTTGAAAAATCTGACCGCACAGGCACAGGAACTATTAGTGTATTCGGCTACCAAATGCGGTTCGATCTGCAAAAAGGATTTCCACTTGTTACTACTAAAAAGCTACATCTAAAATCAATTATCCACGAATTGCTTTGGTTTTTAAAAGGCGATACGAACATAAAATACCTGAAAGAAAACGGTGTAGGAATTTGGGATGAATGGGCAGATGAAAATGGAAATCTTGGGCCTGTTTACGGGCATCAATGGCGTAGCTGGACAGGCGCAGACGGAAAAGTCTATGACCAGATAAAAGATGTGCTGCACCAAATAAAAACCAACCCCGACAGCCGTAGAATGATTGTCAACGCATGGAATGTTTCTGATCTTCCTAAGATGGCATTGAGTCCTTGTCATGCGTTGTTTCAGTTTTATGTAAGCCCCCCCCCAGCCCCCTCCGAAGGAGGGGGAGCCGCCAAGCCCCGACTCTCTTGCCAACTCTACCAGCGCAGTGCAGATGTGTTTCTTGGTGTGCCTTTCAACATTGCTTCTTATGCTTTGCTAACTATGATGATAGCACAGGTTTGTAATCTTGAACCCGGCGAGTTCATTCATACGTTTGGAGATGTGCATTTGTATAGCAATCATATTGAGCAGGCAAAACTTCAACTTACTCGCGAGCCTTATCCCCTGCCTGCTATGAAACTGAATTCTGATGTAAAGGATTTGTTTGATTTTAAGTTTGAAGATTTTATGTTGGAGAATTACCAGAGCCATCCGCATATAAAAGCGCCGGTGGCGGTTTGATGAGGGTTGGAAGGGTTGGAAAAGTTGGAAGGGTTGTAAAAGTTAGAAATGGTTGGAAATTGTTGGGAAGGGTTGGAAAGTAATTTAGAAATAACAATGAAATGCCGACAATAAAACGATTTGAAGAATTAAGAATCTGGCAGGATGCTCGAAAACAATGTCAGCAGATTGGCGTTCTTGTGCAAAGCTCAGGACTTAAAAATGATTTTGCATTAAGAGATCAGATCAATCGTTCTTCCGGGTCGGTAATGGATAATATTGCCGAGGGTTTTGATCGCTTTACGAAGAATGATTTTCGACACTTTCTGATAATAGCCAGAGGCTCAAATGCAGAAGTTCGTTCGCAACTATACAGGGTTTTAGATAAGGGTTATTGCACGGTAAATGAAATTGAAGAATTGATTCGCTTCTCTGAAATGCTAAGTATAAAAATTACCAATTTCATTCATTATATAGACAAGTCAGGTTACAAAAATAAACCTGTAAATACCCACGATGTTAGCGAACCAAGCGATACGACTTACGGTAAAAATGAGTTGCTTGTTTCCGAAGAATTGAACGAAGAACTAATCTCCTTTTTCCAACAACCTCCAACCCTTCCAACAATTTCCAACTCTTTAAACAATAACGAATGATCCTCTCCGCCATAGTCGCCGTCTCACAAAACAACGCCATCGGTAAAAACAATCAATTGCCCTGGCACTTGCCTGATGACCTGAAGTTTTTCAAGAAAACCACAATGGGTAAACCTGTACTCATGGGTAGAAAAACATTTGAAGCGCTGGATAAGCCATTACCTGGAAGGCTAAATATTGTGGTGTCTAAGCAAAAAGATTTACAACTACCTGAAGGAGTTTTGTTGTACAATGATTTGAGGGAAGCCTTAGAAAGACTCGAACAAGAACCTGTTGAAGAGGCTTTCATTATTGGCGGTGGGAAAGTATTTGAAGAGACAATGAATGAAGTTGACCGAATTTATTTAACTAAGATTGCAACAGTGGTAGAAGATGCAGATGCTTTCTTTCCTGAAATAGACCATACGCACTGGAAGCTTGTGTGGGAAGAAAAACATCCATCGGATGAAAAGCACAAATTCTCCTTTACATTTCAGCAACTTGAACGAATAAATTTGTGAGCAAAGCACACCAACTACGAGAATATCTAAAATACCGCCGCAAGGCAATGGGAAGGCATGGAGTGCATTCGCCGTTTGTGTATGGGCTTACGGAAAGGCTTTTGAAGAATAAATCTGATGCTGGAAATCTGATACTTGCTACTTCAAGGCATAAAAAGCTGGTGAATAAAATTATTAGCTACTTACAGTGCAAGCATATTTTGTGGCTGACAAATAAAGACGGCGAAACCGAAACTTTTATCTCCATAGAATATGAAACAAACAACAAAATAAAACTGCGAACCGAGCGTTTCAATTTCGACCAATTCGCTTCTTATCCCGAACCTGATTTGTATCTGATTGATCTTTTGCATCCTTCCGATTGGATCAATGCCTGGGAAAAATATAAGCCACGCATCAAGCCGCATACCACTGTGCTAATCACTTCCGTTCATCATTCAAAAGAGCATTCTAATTCCTGGCAAAATATACATGAGGACAATGCTGTAAGATTGAGTGTTGATCTTTTTAAAGTCGGACTATTATTTTTCAAAGAAGAGCTTAAAGAAAAGCAGCATTTCGTTTTAAAAACTTCATAACGTCGCTCCATATTCCCACAAAAAACCGAGACCTTCCAACGGCTCGGTTGTTTGCTTCGTAATAAAAACGAACTATTTTTTCTTAGGCATTTTCTTTGCACGATCCATCTGGCTTTTTTGCATTTCCTCAAGCTTTTGTTGCCATTTGGATTGTGTTGCAGGTTTGTTTTTATTCTCCTGAATTTGTGCGTGAATTTTATCCTCGTTAATGATATATTTCTGAATGATAAACTGCTGCGCAATGCTAATCATGTTTGAAAAGAAGTAGTAAAACGTAAGCGCCGCTGCCATTTTGTTGAACACGCCGATAAGCAAAAAAGGAAAAACATAAGGCATGTACTTCAGCATTGGGTTGTTCGGGTCTTGGGCTGTCATATTTCTGTTATACAATGCAAGAAATAAACTTGAGGCAGTCATAAGTATGGTAAAAAGGCTGACATGCGCTCCGTAAAAAGGAATTTCAAAAGGAAGCCATGCAATCACATCATAGGTTGAAAGATCGTCTGCCCATAAAAATTTTTCCTGCCTTAGTTCTATAGACGAAGGGAAGAAATAGTACATCGCAAAAAGAATGGGTAACTGAAACAAAGTAGGTAAGCAACCGCCCAAAGGATTTACTCCCGCACTTCTGAACAGCTTCATTTGCTCCATTCCAAACTTTTGCTGATCGTCTGTGTACTTTGCTCTTAGCTCGTCTATCTCTGGCTTTAGCACACGCATTTTTGCTGCGGACAGATAACTTTTGTAGGTGAAGAAAGATAGGATGAGACGGATAATGATGGTCATCAGCATAATGATAACGCCATAGTTGCCGATAAAACCGCTGAGTACATTGAAGATGGGAATGATGAGCCATTTGTTGATGTACTTTACAAAAACCATGATACCATAACCTAACGGAACCATGTCTTCCAGTTCTTTATTATAAGACTTTAAAGTGCTGTAGTGGTTCGGGCCTATGTACCAGCTTAGATCTATGTTTTGCTCATTTCCGGGCTTTGCTTCAACAGTGAAAATTGTTCTGCTTTTTGCTACGAGACTGTTGTCAAGCTTTGAGGTAGAACTAATGTTTGCATTCATGAAACCATTTGTAGCAATCATGGTGCTGTTGAAAAAGTGCATTCTTACGCCTACCCATTGAGTTTTTTGTTCGAGTGCTTCTTTATCTTCTTCGGTAATGGTAAAGTAATCTTTATCCCCATCCACGAAACGATAATATACCTGTGCATTTGTACGTTCATTCGTTATGTCGCGCTCCGTATGTAAGGTTTGTGTTTCCCAATTAAGCGTCATGTTGGTAGCAGGCATTCCATAAGTGCGAATGTTACACTGCATCATGTAGTCGTCCTTCAGCAGAGAGTAGGTGATTACTACCTTTTCCTTATTGCCAAGATCGGCAGTAAAAGAAACCGCTTTTCCACCATTGGGTGTTTCTTCTAAAGTTGGCGTAAAATAGAGATCGGCTGTGGCAAGACTTCCATTATTGACCGGCAGTACGAGGCTTAGTTGGTTTTCTTTGCCATTGAATAAATACAAAGGTTTTTGATCGTAAGTTTTGTATCCTTTTATCAATGCACGGGTAGGAAATGCACCTTTGGTAGAAAATTGCAGCGCTAATTTGTTGTTTTCGAGCGTAATTGTTTGTGCTTGTCCGTTATAAGCAGGAGGCAACGATTTTCTTAAAGAGTCGTTTACAGTATCTGCCACCTGCGCACTTACAACCTTAGCGCTATCAATCAAAGGTTTAGGATGCGCCCTGGCATAAGCAATAGAGTCTGCACGTTTTTGTGTTTCGTACTCTTGCTGTGCATTGTTGTTGTAAACTATATAGGTTATCAGCAAAACTGCCAATAGTGAAAAACCAATTATCTGATTGCGATCCATGGAGCAGAAAAAAATTGGGTGCAAAGGTATCGGAAAAATCGGCAGATTGCCTTTTGGTATCTTCTGCCACTGCAATGGAAATTATTTGCCGGTAAGCCTTACCAGGTATGGTTTATCTTTGGCTCCGCCAGAATTGTATTGATTACTAAAAGTTTTTACGATGTTTTCAAAAAATAAAAAAGAAGCAAATACTCCGGCTTACACAGACAAGGTTAGCGTTATTGCAGCAGGTATGCAGGTGAGCGGTGATATAGAATCGGATGGCGATATGCGTATTGATGGCACTGTGAAAGGCAATGTTTTTTGCAAGTCAAAAGTGGTAATTATTTCTACAGGAAAAGTATTCGGAGATATTCATGCGGTGAATGTAGATGTGCATGGCTCGGTAGACGGAAATATAACCGCGAGAGATCTTTTGTCGCTAAAAGCTAACTGTTTCATCAACGGAAGTCTGGTAACCGACAAATTGCAGATAGAGCCTAATGCAACTTTTAATGGACATTGTACCATGACGTTTGAAAGCAAGTCAGGTTCTCATGTAAATGAAGACGGGGTAGTATTGCTTCAGAACTATGAAGAAAAGTAATTGAGTTCGTCGGTAAAATCGAGAAATGGATGTTGTCTCATCAGCTCAAAGACTTTTTCTTTATAGCTTTCTTTGAAACTTTTATGTGCTACCGTATTTGGAAAACGAGGCCGGTGTGCACGGGCAATGGCAATTTCTTGTACCTGTGCCAATAATTTTTTTGCATCAGCATCTACGCAGGCTTCAGTAAACTTTTCCCATACAAAATTCGTTGCAAGATAATTGGGGTGTACAAAATCAATATCGTAAAAGCGGTAGTCGCGCAAAATGTCAATTACAATTTCATAAGCCGGAAAATAGTGCACCTGCGCATATTGTTCCGTCAGCGTATGGACAGCCTCAATCAATCTTGCCTTACTTCTGTTGTTGTCCACAACACCTTCACGAATGTGTCGAACAGGACTAATCGTAAGCAGGAATTTCACTTTTGGATTTAGAGCAATAATGTTTTCAAACGATTGTTGTAGCGTTTGAATAATTACATCCGTGGACAACATTTTTTTCTCAAACCAAGCTGCGGGTGCGCGATGATTATTAGCTACCTGGCGATTATTTTCCTTGAGATAATATTGAAATGCGGAACCAAGTGTGATTATGATCCAGTTTGCGTTTTTTAAAAAGTCTGTTGCTTCGCGCTGAGAAGAATTTATTTTTTCTACCGCCTCCGTTTTATCAATGTCCGAAAACCTTGTGTGATGATCCCAACTATTCCAAAGCTCATTCAGCAAAAACAATTCTTCTTCTTTGTAAATTTTTCGGGAAACGTAGCTATTCAATGAATGCGCAACACTTACAGGATTGAACAAAATGCCATGAGGGTTTGAAAGTATTTTAAACTTGTGTGCAGAAAGTCTGTCGGAGATGTGTTCGGTAAAGCAGGAACCGATAAGCATTATTTTGTCGGCATAAGTAATGGGCCGGGAAAGTTTGGGAATATCAAATTTTAAAGTAAGATCCATTTTATGTGCAGCCAGTCAGTTCTTCAATTTATATGGGGCAATGATTCTGTGTCAGTTTTGCCCTGCTGAAATTTTAAAATCATCGCGTTGTCTTATTGGCGATGCTATGTGACGATATGGCACTATATTTATTCTGGTTTAAAAATTGTTTTTACCGAATTTCAAATTTACAACTTAGGAACTTTGATTCTTAAATTGATAATTCTTCAGCTCATTCAAAACACCTAAAAGGACTAAAATGAATCCAAACGAATTTCGAAAATATGCCATCAAGCATCATGGCATCAGTAGTTTAACGCTCGACAACTATACTTCAGCCGCTTACAAAAATCCCATAGCGCTTACGCCCTACATCATTGAAGAGCGTCCGCTTAATGTGGCACAAATGGATGTTTTCTCGAGGCTAATGATGGATCGCATCATTTTTATGGGCGAAGCGATTAACGATCAGGTGGCAAATATTGTTACAGCACAACTCCTGTTTTTGGAAAGCACAGATCGCAACCGCGATGTGCAGATGTACATCAATAGTCCGGGTGGCAGTGTGTATGCAGGACTTGGTATTTACGACACCATGCAAATCATAAATCCTGAAGTCTCTACAATATGTACGGGCATCGCTGCGTCAATGGCTGCAGTACTAATGTGTGCCGGAACAAAAGGAAAACGTACCGCTCTAAAGCACAGCCGTGTGATGATACACCAACCCCTTGGTGGAGCAGAAGGACAAGCAAGCGATATAGAAATCACTGCGCGGGAAATAGGTAAGCTGAAGAAAGAACTTTATGAAATCATAGCTTATCATTCCGGTCAGAAATTTAATAAGGTGGAAAAAGACAGTGACAGAGATTATTGGATGACAGCACAGGAAGCAAAAGATTATGGAATGGTGGATGAAGTGCTGGAGCGAAATCCGCGAAAGGCAATTGATGCGAACACTGAAAAATAAGTTTTTGAAGACCGGTGAAAGCCGGTCTTTTTCTTGCAATACTTTGTTGGGTGAGCCATATTTGGTTCTTAACTTCATACGATTCTGCCTGTAAGAAATATGAAAATAAATGAGGTCGCATTCCTTGAGCGATATAAGAAACTGAATGAAGAACAGAAAGCCGCTGTTGATACAGTTTATGGTCCGGTAATGGTGATTGCTGGCCCTGGTACCGGCAAAACAGAAGTCCTTTCAATGCGTATTGCCAATCTTTTGCGAAGCGACACGCAAGTGCAGCCGCAGGAGATTTTATGCCTTACGTTTACCGATGAAGGTACTGTGGCAATGCGGCGACGATTGCAGCAGATTATTGGAGAAGCTGCTCATAAAGTACACATCTTCACCTTTCATGCTTTTTGCAATAGCATCATTCAATCTAACCCCGATTATTTTGGTTTCCGGGAACTCACACCAATTTCTGATCTGGAGAAAATTGACATCATTTACGATATTATTAAAACGCTGCCCGAAGGACATGGACTCAGAAGATTGAAAGGCGATATTTTTTATGATGCAAAAAATTTGCTCGCACTTTTTGACCTGATGAAATCTGAAGGATGGAGTAGCGAAAAAATTTGCGAAGAAATTGATTGGTGCATCAATGATTTTCCAAATCAGGATAGGTATCAGTATAAAAAAGCTAACAGCAAAAAGGAGATAAAAGTTGGCGACCCAAAAGTTGGCGACATAAAAAAGGAAGCAGAAAAGCTTGAACGGACACGCCTTGCTTGTATGCTTTACTCAGAATACGAAGCCCGAATGAGGCAGGGTGGGCGATACGATTTTGGTGATATGATTTTGTGGGTGCTGAGAGCATTCAAAGAACATCCGGAATTTTTACAACGCCAGCAAGAACGTTTTCAATTTATCCTTGCAGATGAATTTCAGGATACAAGTGGAGCACAATATGAATTGCTCACGTCGCTTTCCGATTATTGGGAAGACCCGAATCTTTTTATAGTAGGCGATGATGACCAATCCATTTTTGAATTTCAGGGCGCACGGTTGCACAATATCATTGACTTTCACAATCGCTACAACAAGTCAATTCGCGTAATTGTCTTAAAGCAGAACTACCGTTCTTCTCAGTTTGTACTCGATACTTCTGCTGCCACTATCAGGCACAATGAGCAACGCCTTATCACTCAATTGAAGGAACTAAAACTTGATAAGAATATCATTGCTGCAAACGAGCGTTTTACCAATGAAAGTTTTACTCCACCGGTGATTTATGCCTGTTGCAATCAAACACATGAAGAAGCCTATGTAGTAGAAAAAATTACGGCTTTGCATGAAAGCGGTGTTCCGTTGAATAATGTAGCGGTGCTTTACGCGCAGCATAAGCAAGCAACCAACATTATTACTTTACTCGAAAAGAAGAGCATTCCTTATTGGGTGAAACGTCCGGTCAATATTTTAGAACTGCCACTCATCACACAGCTATTGGATATACTCCGCTATATAGAATCGGAAAAGCGCACTTCATTTAGTGGAGAGGAAAAATTATTTCGTTTAATGCATGCTCCCTTCTTCGGCATTAAGCCTTTGGATGTCGCGGCACTAAGCATTTATCTGCAATCGAAAGAAAAGAGATACAAGTACTGGCGGCAACTGCTGCAGGATTCGTTGCTTCTTGAAACGATGGACTTGCTCCAGGCATCGGCATTGTACAAATTTGGTCAGAATTTAGAGCAATGGATTTCGCGCGCCGGTACACTTACACTTCCTATGTTGCTCGAAGAAATTATTCACAAGGGAGGTGTAACAGCGCATTTATTGCGTAGCGACAATCATGTCTGGAACATGCAGGTGCTCCACACATTTTTCTCTTTTGTGCAGGAGGAATGTGCTAAAAATCCCAGACTAAAAATTGTTGAATTGCTGCAAATGGTAGAGCAGATGATGCAGGAAGCAATTCCAATTGCAGTGCAAAAAGTGGTAAAGCAGGAGAATGGTGTGCGATTTTATACGGCATTCAGTTCAAAAGGTCATGAATTTGAACATGTTTTTGTGATTGGTGCAAACAAAAAATACTGGGAAGGAAAGACCGGAAACAACAGAGGTTTTACATTGCCCGATACGTTGATTAACCTGACAATTTCAGAAGGCGAGGACAAAAATAAAATTGAGGTTGCAAGACGTGTATTTTATGTGGCGATGACTCGGGCAAAAAAGCATTTGTATGTATCGTTTTCAAAGGCAGACAATAAAGGAAAAGATTTAGAGTCTTCTTGCTTTGTAGATGAAATTAAGGGACTGGCAACGATGGAAGACTTGTCGCTGGAAGATGCCCAAATCATACAACATATCGGCACTTCATTTCTTCCTACTCCTGAGCCAACTATTGAATTAGCTAGAAAGGAACTTATTGAAAAGCGTTTGGAGCAATTTGTGCTGAGTGTGTCTGCCATGAACCGCTATCTCAATTGTCCCGTGTCGTTTTACTATGAATATATTTTGCGCGTGCCAGAGGCTAAGTCCGATGCACTTTCGTTTGGTATTGCTATTCACTACGCACTCGAACAATTGTTCAAAAAAATGCTTGGCGATAGCGATAAACAATTTCCTTCGTTAGAGACAGTGCGCTCCTCTTTTAAGTATATGATGAGACGCGAGGAAAGTTCATTTACAGAATTGCAGTTTCAACGAAGGTTAGAACTGGGCGATAAAATCCTCACAGAATATTACAACCACTATTTGCCATCATTCAATAAAGTGGTAGTAAGTGAATTCAACATTTCTCAGGTGGTGGTAAACGGCGTTCCCATAAAAGGGAAACTTGACAAAATTGAATTTGAAGGGAAAGATTGCGTAGTAGTTGATTATAAAACCGGTAATCCTGAGTATGCGTCGAGAAAGGAGTTGATGGGGCCGTCGGAAGAAAATCCAAATGGTGGTGACTATTGGCGACAAATGGTTTTCTACAGGTTATTGCTCGATGGTTTTCCTGCTGCAAGTACATGGAGAATGACAGCCGGTTTATTCGATTTCATAGAAAAAAACTCAGACGATAAGTTTGTTCGTTACACAGTTCCTATCGGTGACAATGATCTTACTATTGTGCGCCAGCAAATTGCTGATGTGTACACAAGAATCAACAATCATGAATTTGGAAAAGGTTGTAACAAGGAAACCTGTCGGTGGTGCAATTTTGCGAAGAGCTATGAATTAGTTAAGCCACAAGGTGAAGTGGTGTCTGTAGAAATTGATCCGTAGCGTTTTTATATTTTGCCGGCGAATTCTATCAGCAATTTCATTAGTCCATCAATATTTTCCAGCGAGAGTTCACTTGCCTTGTCGAACACATCGTGGTAGTAAGGTTTAGTGCCATTTCCATAAATAAAAATCGCAGGCACACCCTTTTCGCTGAAATGGTAATGATCGCTGTTACGGCTTTGGTCGCGCTCATTAATTTTAGGAACGTAACTACTTTTTTCGTTGATCTCATTCAGTAACCCAAAAGCTTTTTTTTGTTCGAGCGCGTTTACAACTGTAATGCCATTTGTTGCATCGCCTGTCATGTCGAGATTGATAACGAACCGAATGTTGTTTATCGGAAACACCGGATTATTTACATAGTATTTTGATCCTATCAATCCTGCTTCTTCGCCACTGAATGCCATAAAAGCGATGCTGTACTTCTGTGGGTTTCTTGCAAAATAATTAGCCATGTAGAGCATCACAGCAGTGCCACTCGCATTGTCGTGCGCACCAGGAAAAGTTGCCGTTCCCATTTTTCCCAAATGGTCGAAATGTGCAGTGAACACTACGAAGCTATCGGGTTTCTCTGTGCCGGGTACAAATCCTAAAACGTTTTTGCTTTTGAAAGAAGGAACGAATTTGTTTTCGAGATGTGCTGCAACTTTTCTCATTCGCTTTGGCATTACGGTGTCTTCCACGTAGTAAACCGAGGCAGCAATCGTATCCGTTGCTACAGTCCATGTTAGCTTGCCATGCTGTGGAACGATGTACAAACCCATTGGTAGTTCTTTTGCAAAAGACCTTACGCTGTACTTCAAATATTTTGTGAGTGTGTCAGCATTTTTGAGCAAGTAAGCTTTATCGTAGCGAAACTCTTTTTTGATCTCGCTCCATGCAGCCGTGTCTTTTACATTTTTTAGGTCTATTTTTTTCAGCGCTAATTTTTCTGTGCGGTAAGCGTTGCTGGCGGCGTGGATAATATAATCTTCGCCGGGTATCATTTCTTTTTTCTGCAACTTCAAATAAACGGTGCGAGGAAAAGTATTGACTGGAAAACTGAAAGATTGGAAATAGGAACTATCATTTCCGAAAGGTAAAAGTCCAAACTCCTTATATTTTCGCTGCAAATAATTTGCTGCTTTGGCCACGCCTTTATTCACGTAGCCACGTCCATGCATTGTTTGTCCCGACAGCGTAGTGATCTGATGTTTGAGCCATCGTTTTTCGGATTGGGCAAAACAAAATGAAAAATGAAAAATGAAAAGGAGAAGCAATAATCCAATTCTCATGCTGATAAAATTACAAGGTTTACGCTTTCCACTTCCTGACTACTAAACTCGAATTTGTTCCTCCAAATCCAAACGAATTCGACAAGAACAAATCGAACTCCTGCTGCAATGTTTCAGGCACTACATTGATTTTGGCTGAATACTCATCAGGATTTTCAAAGTTGATGTTTGGAGCAACGAAGCCGTTTTGCATCATCAACATCGAGTAAACTATTTCGCTTGCACCTGCCATCCAGCATTCATGTCCGGTCATAGATTTTGTAGAGCTAACAGGAACTTTACCGCCAAATACTTCATAGATCGCTTGCGCTTCACTGCCATCACCCGCTGGTGTAGAAGTAGCATGGGCATTGATGTATTGGATGAGACTTGGATTAACATTTGCAGCCTTCAACGCTTTAGTAATTGATACAACCTGCCCGTCCGAACTCGGATTGGAAATGTGCTGACCGTTGGAAGAAAATCCGTAACCCAATACTTCTGCAAGAATGGTTGCGCCGCGTGCTTGCGCGCTTTCCAGACTTTCAAGAATTACTGTTGCTGCACCACCGCCTGGCACTAAACCATCTCGATCACTATCAAATGGGCGGGATGCTTTTGTTGGTTCATTTTCTCTTGTAGAAAATGTACCGAGCGCATCGAAGTTGGGCATCGAATAAATGTTTACTTCCTGCGCACCGCCGCAAATTACACGCTCTTGCAATCCTTGTTTGATGAACATGTAACCCAGCCCTATAGAATGTGAACCACTCGCACAAGCAGCGCTAATAGTAAAGTTGACACCACGCAATTTGAAAATAGTAGCAAGGTTCATTGTAACCGTAGAATTCAAGACCTGAAACACCGACCCAGAACCCACCATCATCGTGTCCTTCTTTTCACGAATCAAATCAATAGCTTCAATTACCGGTTGTGCGCAGCTATCGTTTCCGTAAATGATTCCGGTTTCATTTTTTTCAAAAAAATCAACGTCAAGGCCTGCTTGTTGTAATGCTTCGGTTGTAGCCATGTAAGCAAACTCAGCATGTTCAGGCATCATAATGCGTGACCGGCGGTCGAGTAAACCTTTCAGTTGCGGGCGCGCTACAAAACCAGTTAAGCCAGAGCGATAACCCATTTCTTTGCGCTTCGGGTCGAGGATAATTCCCGACTTTCCTTCAAACAAAGATTTAGTTACTTCTTCCTTGTTTGTTCCAAGTGAAGAATAAATTCCAAGTCCGGTGATGACAACTCTGCTCATGTTTTAAAGTAAAAATGTAAAAAGGAAAAACACCAACATCTCAAATAACCTCTACAAATTCTTTGTAGAGTTGAAATTTACTATCGAGAGAAAGTAATTTCATTTTTTCTTCTACAGCAGTGGCAATAATGAATCTGTCAAAAGGATCGCGATGCTCATCCCGCAATATTAATTTATTGTACCGCTCTAAGTGAGCGGTTTGAATCTGTAAACTAACGAACCCGGCTTCCTCTACTTTGTTGATAAATTCTGTAATGCTTACTTCAAAATGCGGAAGCTTATTCAGCTTTAGTTTGATTGTAATTTCGAGATAGCTGAATTGGCTAACTGCGATAAAATTATTATTGTCTTGAAGAATTTCTTTGTGCTGCTGCGAGAGTTTTTGGGGATCGCTAACAGCCCAAAGCAAAATATGCGTATCAAGTAAGTACCTCATCACGACATGTATTCCTTTAAATCATCCAAGGGATCATCAAAATCGTCAGGTACAGAAATTTTTCCCTTCAGTATTCCAAGCTTACGTTCTGTCTTACTCGCTGATCCTCCTAAAAAAGTAACAATAACTTCTGTCCTTTCCTTAACAGGCGGTTGTTCTGAAAGAACTATTTTTCCGTGATCGTAAATGCCTTTTATCGTTGTCAACATAAATGCCTTTCTTCAAATTTACTCTTTTCTTTTGCTCGTTAGGATGCTAAGAACTTTTGCGGCTTCGCGTATTTGCGTGAAATATTTAAGTATAAAGTCCTCCATTAATAGAAATCACCTGTCCTGTAATATAAGAAGATTGTTTCGATGCCAGAAAGCCTACTAAATCTGCCACTTCCTGCGCCTCGCCAAAGCGTTGCATCGGTATCAATTTTGCCAACTCTTTCTCGTTTAGCTCTTCCGTCATATCTGTTTTCACAAAACCCGGCGCTATTGCATTCACAGTAATATTTCTCTTTGCAATTTCCTGTGCCAATGCCTTCGTTGCGCCTATCATTCCCGCCTTTGCAGCCGAATAATTCACCTGCCCAGGCATTCCTTTAATACCACTTAGCGAAACCATATTAATGATCCGACCGTAGCGATTCATCAACATCGGATTCAGTACCGTTTTCGTCACATTATACATCCCCTGAAGACTCGTGTTCACCACATCACCCCATTGTTCATCCGTCATGCTCATCAGCAACGTGTCTTGCCGAATACCTGCATTGTTCACCAGCACCTCAATCAAATCTTCTTTATGCGCCTCCATCCATCCGCCCAACACTTTCTGCACATCTTCTTTTTCTGCCACATTAAAGTTCAGCAACGTAGCCTCCACACCTTTCTCACGCACGAGCCTCGCAGTCTCTTCCGCCGCTTCAATATTTCCTTTGTAGTTAATCAAAACAGAGTACCCTAGTTCTGCCAGCTTCACGCATACCGCGCGGCCTATACCTCTGGAGCCTCCTGTAACAAGTGCGTATTTCATTTGTTCTTTTGTTTGTTTCTCGCAACGACCGCAACGAAATTTTTACGATGCAAAGAACGTAGCGTGCGTTGTTATCATAGTGTCCGTTGCGAGAAAAAGAAATCAATTATGTATCAACTGCCAGCTATCAAACCCAAGCAAGTCCTTCATATTCGCGCCCACTTCTGTTTCCATCAGCCAGTGCTTCACTTTATACAATCTTTCTGATGATGGTTCGTCTTCTTTGAAAGCCGGTGAAAGCGCACTGATGTTATCAAACATCCACTTAGTAGCAGGGGATAATCTATCCTGGTAGCCTTTCAATGTTATCGCCTGAACAATCGCTGTCGCATGTACCGATAGTACTTCAAAAGAGTTTTCGATCACACGTGCACACATCTGCGCTGCATTACAACCCATGCTTACTATATCCTGGTTGTCGTTGTTATTGCTAATGCTATGAATATACATCGGGTTACTCAACGTCTGGTTTTCCGCCACATTGCTCACCGCAGGATATTGCATTCCCTGAATACCAAAGTTCAAACCAAGTCTTCCCATGTTGATGAAAGGCGGAAGCTTTTTGTTGAGATGATGATTGAGCAGAAAATTAAGCTGTCGTTCCGCAAGCATCGAAAGTTTTGTTACCGCAATCTTCAGCTTGTCCATTTCAAGCGCTATATAATCGCCGTGGAAGTTACCGCCGTGAAAAATATTTTGTGTTTTGCGATCAATGATAGGATTGTCATTTACAGAGTTCAATTCATCGGTAATTACACGAGCAGTGTTCTCAATAGTATCATACACAGGGCCGAGTATTTGCGGCACACAACGAAGTGAATAATACTCCTGCACTTTATCTTCAATCACTTCTTCCGTTACTTTTTTGTCGTAAAGATGTTCATGACGCTTACGCAACAAACCGCTTTTTTTAGAAATTGCACGCATTGCCATTGCCACCATCTGCTGACCAGGATGCCTCTTTACGGAATTCAGTTCTTCAGAAAAATGATCGTCATAAGCCTCCATAATCTCATTCACCATGAGGGAAAACAGGATCTGCCCCGTCATCAGTTTTCTTGCATGTAGCACATTGATAGCTCCTATTCCTGTCATTGCAGAAGTACCATTCAGCAATCCAAGGCCTTCACGAATATGTATTTCAAGCGGCTTCAGGTTTAGTGTTTCATACACTTTCTTCGCAGGAACCACTTCGCCCTTAAACCAAAAATTTCCTTCGCCAATCAAACCCAAAGCAAGGTGCGCCAACTGCACTAGATCGCCGCTCGCACCCACACCCCCATGTGCATAAATAGCAGGGTATGCTCCCGCATTAATCAGCGCAGTCATCAAGTGGATGAGATTGATATGAATGCCCGAATAACCCAGCAACATGGTATTCATTCGCGCAAGAAGTGTAGCACGGCATTGTTGTTCGGATAGTACAGCACCCATGCCGGAACTATGCGAACGGATAAGATTGTATTGAAGCGCCGAACGGTCTTCATCGTTGATCCGGTATTGCGCCATCGGACCAAAACCAGTGTTGATGCCATATATCAATTTATCGCCAGAAAATTTTTGAAGAAATTCAAAGCAATCGCTTACATCATCAAGCGTAGCTTTAGCGATTTCAATGTTTTTATTTTGCAGCACAATCTGTTCAAACGCAGCAAGGTCGAGTATTCTACCGCCCAATGAGATCATATTCTTTAGAAGAGATTTTTAAAGTGTGCAAAAATAGTAAAGAAAGGGGCTATGTTACTACCGGTTTCCCGAAAGGCTAAGTGTTTAAATACCAAAGCCCTCTTTTCGAGGGCTTGGCAAAAGTTTGAAACAAGTTTTTATAAACCACCCAACGCATTTATTACATCAGACAAAGACTTTTGTTGTGGTCTCAAGGTATCTACAAATTCATATTTCGTAGTAAGATTTTTGACTTCGCTGTAATAATAAAGTCCGTTTCGTAATGATATAGAAACTGCATGGAAAGGCATGTTTGCAGGAACCAGATACATATCGCTCAGTGTCCATTTTTTAGCTGTGTCATTAAATTTCTGCATGTAGGTAACAGAATTGATTGAAGGAAAAACAAGAAAAACCTGCGTGTTGGTTTTGTCTAAGCCCACCGTGTCTTTCGATACCAAAGTAAGATTCACCAATTGCTCAGTGGTATTGTAAATTAAATCGCAGTTGATCCAGTTGAAATTGGTGCAGGAGTCGAACTGATAATAAATTACATTGTTTGAAGTGTCGGAAAAAGTTGTATTTGCAAGTGTCCCTGCATTATTAGGAGCTTGTGTCCAGGTCGTGATGGAGTCTTGATTCATGTTATTTCCATAAAACAACGCCATAGGTGGTGCAGCATTTGTGTGTGAAGCGTTGAATCCGATGCCATATACTGTTGGGAAAACTTCCTGTCCGGCACGATATGCTTTGATGTACACTTGTCCCCCACTTTGAAGTAATCTGCCAGACCATACTGTGCTCGAACGGTTGGCAATCATTCTGCCTGGCGAGTACATCTCCACTATTTTGATGTCAATCTGCCCCGATGTAATTATGTTTCCGTTTTTGTCCTTAAAAGAATTAGGGTAAAACATTAGCCTCGTAGTTTGCGAAGGTGCATATACAACCTGAAAAGTTCCGGCGTTCACTTCAAGCGATTGCGTTGGTGTCATGGTACGTGTGCCGGCAAACATGTTGCTTAAAATCAGCTTGGTAGTAGATGTGTCTATGGGTGAAGGATTGCCCGAACTGTCACCTCCTTTATTGCAGGAGGAAAATATAGCGATAGCCGATAAAAACAGGAGGGTGAAAGAACGAGTATATTTTCTCATGATCTTAATTATTGAAATTATTGAGACGGATTTTAAATGAAAATCGTTAGCTGCGTGCTTAAAAAAAACACGACCTAACTTAATTGCTGCTAAAGATATTTATTGTTTGGTTTAGTTGGTACTCAAAGGTGTTTTTTTATGGAACGATTACCTTGAGCGCCGCAGATTCTACCCGGAAGTGAATTTTATTTTCTGAAAAATGAGCATCTCCGTCTGTTTGAAATATTTTTAATTCAGGATTAGAAATTATTACTTCTTCCGAACGAAAATGTTTCACGTAAGGGCTTTTCAAAATGTTGCCAAACATTGCCCTGATTAACAAAATTCCTCCAAGCAATCGCGGAAAATCTTTCACAATTACAATGTCCAGCAACCCGTCCGTCCAGCTTGCCTCCGGTGCAATTTTGAAATTGTACCCAAATTGTTGTCCGTTTGCCACTGTTATCATGAAGGCTTTTTCTGTAAATTCTTTTCCGTTTGCAGTAATATTCCAGTTAAGAGACTTGTATTTCCAAAGGTGTTTTGCAACGAGCCAGCTATAAGCTTTAAAACCTCGTGTTTTACTCAGGGCAAAAGCCTCTGAAATTACGGTGTCGAAACCCACGCCGGCGTTGCTGATAAAAGTTTTATCGTTTGCATGGCCCACATCCATCATTACAGTGTTGCCAATATTTATTACTTGCAATGCTTTTCGTTCGTTTAGAGGAATGGAGAGGGAGCGAGCCATCCCGTTTCCGGAACCTTTTGGAATAATTGCTATTGCGGTATTCGTACCCAATAAACCTTTAGCAATATCATTTACCGACCCATCGCCACCAACTGCCACCACAGCATAAGCACCCATTTCCGCCGCTTGCTTTGCAATTTCAGTTCCATGTCTGGCGTATGCAGTATGCTGTATTGCGTAAGTGTATTGGGAATGATCGAGCGTATCTGCAATTGCCTGCTGAATGGCTTTCTGACGGTCTATGCCTGAGCGTGGATTGACAACAAATACAAGGTGCTTCATTTGCTATGTAATCTGAGCTTTAAGACTCAAATCCATACTTACTGCATGATGAATAATTGCGCCCACAGAAATATAATCCACTCCGGTTTGCGCATAGTCTTCCACATTGCCGATATTAATTCCACCTGAAGCTTCTGTTTCAAATTTTCCATTTATCATTTTCACAGCTATTGCAAGTTGCTCGGGAGAATAGTTGTCGAGCATAATCCGGTGAACATTTCCCGTGGCTATTACTCTTTTCACATCTTCAAGCGTTCTCGTTTCCACTTCTATTTTCAGGTCAAGATTATTTGCTTTCAGAAAGGAATTTGTTTTTTCAATTGCTTTTTCAATGCCTCCGCAAAAGTCAATATGGTTATCCTTGAGCATCACCATGTCATACAAACCCATCCTGTGATTTTCGCCACCGCCAATCTTCACTGCTTCTTTTTCAAATTGCCGGAATAAAGGTGTTGTCTTCCTTGTGTCCAGAATTTTTGCCTTGTAAGATTTAATTTTTTCAACGAACTGATTGGTAAGTGTCGCAATACCGCTCATGCGTTGCATGCAATTCAGCATAAGTCTTTCTGCTTGTAAAATAGTGTGCACTCTTGCGCGTACTTCAAAAGCTACTTCACCGATTTTTACAGTATCCCCGTCCTTTTTATTAATGGAAAAACTGGCCTCCGGCTCCAGGTAATAAAATATTTGTTGGGCTAATGCTACACCTGCAAGGATGCCATCTTCTTTGATCTTCAATACAGCTTTTCCCTGCGCATCTTTATCAATGCTCGCAAGTGTGGAGAAGTCTCCAGACCCAATGTCTTCTTTAAGCGCAGCCGCGATAAATTCCTTTGTGTTCATCTTTATAATTGAAACAATAATCCGTAGTATAATGTCTGATGAAGTTAAGATTAATTACCCTTGCCCCACAGCAAACTCCCATCTCCATAACTCAAAAACCGAAAGTTATTTTCAAGTGCATAATCATAAACCTTACGCCAGTCATCGCCAATGATTGCAGCAACAAGCAACAACAAAGTTGACTGTGGCTGATGAAAATTCGTGATCAAACCTTTCACTATTTTAAACTCATAACCCGGAGCTATCAATATTTGAGTGCGTGTTACCAATCTGCTTTGGTTGTTTTTCAATAGCCAGTCAGCTACGGCCTGCAACGCTTTCTGCGGTGAAATATTTTGTGCTTCCAGTTCATAAGGTTCCCATTGCGTAATTGCAGTTCGAGAAAAATCAGGAACTGAATGCTGTAGCAATTTTACTCCAACCCAATACAAACTTTCTATAGTTCGCAGCGAAGTAGTGCCTACTGCTACAATTGGTTTATGGAGGTGATCAATAAGATGCTGAATGAGTTCTACCGGCACATCTATCCATTCTGCGTGCATCTCATGCTCTGCCATCGTTTCACTTTTCACGGGTTTAAAAGTTCCCGCGCCTACATGTAATGTCACAAAGCGCGACTGAATATTTTTTTCCGAAAGAGTGGCAAGAATTTCTTCAGTGAAATGCAAACCTGCAGTTGGGGCTGCCACGCTTCCTTCCTCTTTTGCAAAAATGGTCTGGTAGCTTTCCTCATCTTTTATTTCTGCTTCGCGTCGCAGGTAAGGTGGTAGTGGCACCTTACCCGCAATTTGCAGCACTTCGGCAAAAGTTAATGCTGCATTATCCCAACTTAACTCTAATGTAAATGATCCGTTGTTTCGCTCCACCACAGATGCGTTCAGCGTAAGCGCAAAAAATTTTTGTGTTAGCGTTGTTCCAGATTTCCATTTGCTTGCGCCGCCAATCATGCACTTCCACCAAACTTTTCTTTTTTGCCGCATAGCAATTTGCACATCCAAATATTGCTCATGGGGTTCCAGGCAAAAAACTTCAATTAGCCCACCCGTATCTTTTTGAAAAAGCAACCGCGCATGAATCACTTTTGTCTGATTGAAAACCAACGTTGCTTCAAACGGAATATGCGAAGCAATATTTTTATAAACATCCTCTTTTAGAATTTCGTGTTGATACACTAAAAGTTTAGACGCATCGCGGCGAGGCAAAGGATGTTTCGCAATTTTTTCATCGGGCAAATTGTAGGTGAAGTCTTCGATCTTTAGTTCTTTTGGGTGCATCATTTCTCGCGTATTTTTACCCCCGAAGGAGCGTAATATACAAACGACGGGTGTAGCCTATCGCAGATATAGATTACCGAAGTTCAGGAATAGTGATACCAGTGATTTTTCGGTAAAGATCTATTGCGTACAAATCCGTCATTCCAGAAATAAAATCTACAACCGATTGAATATTGTGGTAGAGTTCATTGGGGTTTTGAGTAATGGCGAATTGTTTGGGAACAAGCATCAATAATTTTTCCGAGCGCTGATTATTTGGATCAATCACAGCGTTTACAAATTCCTTCAGTAGTCCGCCAATAATGTTGAAACCGGCAATTTCTATTTCTACTACAGAACGATAATTGTAAATCACATTTACCGAAAATTCGTTGATGAGTTTTATGAGTTCCTGATCTTTTGCTGAAAGACATTTCAAGAGATCAACTTCTAATGTTCCCGTCAATAACTGCGCTTCTTTTTGTAAAAACGCGTGTGATAATTTTTCCACCATTAACCCTATCCATTTCGCACGAATAAACTGCACCTTTTGGTTGTCGTCGTTAATATTGCGCAATTTTTTTTGAACGTATTCGAGACTGTTGTAGTTCTTTTCTTCTTCAAAAAAGGGAAGAAATAAACTCATGAATTTTTCGAGAGAGATAATGTGCAAACGATGCGCATCTTCCAAATCAATAACACGGTAGCAAATATCATCGGCAGCTTCTGTGAGGTAAACATAAGGATGTCTTGCATAAACATGTTTGTGGTTTTCTTTTTTAATGATGGCAAGATCATTTGCTAACGCTTCATAAACTGCTACTTCGCTGTCGAAAAATCCAGACTTCTTTGTAGCAATCAATCCTGTTTGCTTATCAAAGCCTTCGGAAGAAGAACATGGATATTTTACGATTGATGCAAGTGTGGCGTAAGTAAGTTTATAGCCTCCTGGTTCTTGTTCATTAAAGCTGTGTGTAAGAATTCTAAAAGCATTTGAATTGCCTTCAAACACTTCAAAATCTTTGCGTTGATTTTCAGTTAATAGTTCATCAAACTTCTTCTTTGTATCTCCACTCAGTTGCGTGAAAAAACTTCGTATAGCATCTTCGCCCGAGTGCCCAAAAGGTGGGTTGCCTATATCATGTGCAAGACAAGCAGCAGCAATTACAGATTGCAATTCATATTTGTAAAACTCTTTGAACGCTTCGCCCTCATTCTGATATTTTTCCGCCAACTGATCGCCAACCACCTTTCCCAATGATCGTCCTACCGAAGCAACTTCAAGACTATGCGTCAACCTATTGTGAACAAACACTGCACCCGGCAAAGGAAAAACCTGAGTTTTGTTTTGCAATCTTCTAAAGGCTGAGGAAAAAATTATGCGGTCGTAATCTCTTACAAACGAAGTGCGGACAGGATCAGGATTTGCATCTTTCCATTCTCTGTCTCCGG
Source organism: uncultured Taibaiella sp. (assembly GCA_937870855.1). GTDB lineage: Bacteria > Bacteroidota > Bacteroidia > Chitinophagales > Chitinophagaceae > JAFIGV01. Next base: position 11,453 of record CALMWT010000100.1, on the reverse strand, counting down.
TGCGCTTTGAGCTGTATAGCCTTGACCAATTCATGCCGCAAAATTGCAATAAAAAAACACAGGGTTTTCGCTCCTGTGTTCTTCGTATTTATTTGAACTTGTTAATAAACCTCACCATTTGTCTTATAACGCCGTAACCTCTTTTCTGCGCGCACAAGTTTGTCATGAATCACATTTTTTTCATGAGGAGTCCAAACATCGTCCGCCTGGTATTTTGCTATCGCTTGTTTTATTGCCTCCTGCTCATCCAATAGCTTATAATATTCCCGTTCTGTAACCTTGCCACTTTTGAAGGCGGCCTTTATGGTGCGTTCCTGAGATTTCTGTTTGCCTTTAAAGTTTTGCGCATTGGCATTAAGACACAATCCTAGACTGAAAAATAGAAGGAAATATAGCTTTTTCATTTAGTAAAATTGTTGTGTGCACAAGAAAAAGCACAACTATTATGCCTAAAGTTTAATTAGTTCATCGGTTTTACGGTCGTAAAAATGATAGTGTGTGATAGGTGCATTGTTGTCCGTCACAACTTTTACTTTAAGCTTAAAAGTCCAATACCATTTCCAAATCAGCGAATTAAAAAAGTTGCCTTTAGTAAGATAAGCTGCCATTATTGGATGCACATGTAAAGCAAGATGCCGATGTCCCTGATTGATCAGATACTTCAGATCTTTTTCAATTTCGTCTGCAATAATTAAAGAAGGTCCAATCTTCCCTGTGCCTTTGCAGGTTGGGCAAACTTCTGCTGTCGTAATATTTAATTCAGGACGAAGACGCTGACGCGTTATCTGCATCAAACCAAATTTGGAGATAGGAAGGATGGTGTGACGCGCCCGATCATTTGCCATAAATTCTTCCATTGCCTCAACAAGTTTTCGTTTGTTGTCCGGCAGGCGCATATCTATGAAATCAATGATGATGATGCCGCCCAAATCGCGCAGACGCATCTGGCGTGCAATCTCTTTTGCTGCTTCAAGGTTAGTGGCAAGTGCGTTTTGTTCCTGACCTATATCTGCACTACGCGTACCACTGTTCACGTCTATTACATGCAGGGCCTCGGTATGCTCAATGATAAGATAAGAGCCGCTATCAAGATTTACAGTTTTACCAAAAGAAGATTTCACTTGTTTTGTAACACCGTACTGATCGAAAATGGGCTGGTTAGTGTTGTGAAAAGAAACAATCTCTTCCTGCTCTGGCGAGATTCGTGAGACATATTCCTGTGTTTCTTTCACCAGCTTTTTGTCATTGATTACTATCTTCTGAAAACTATCGCTTAAAAGATCGCGGAGTATGGAAGTGGTTTTGTCTTGTTCGCTTAAAATAATCTGAGGAGCTTTCGCACCTTTCAGATTTTTCTGGATAGACTCCCACATTTGCGCAAGATCCAATAGGTCGGCATGAAGCTCCGCTGTGTTTTTACCTTCTGCTGCAGTGCGTACAATTACCCCAAAGTTTTTAGGCTTGATAGCTTCTACAATCCGCTGTAGCCGTTTGCGCTCATCTGCCGAATGTATTTTTCTGGAGATCGCAACTACATCATTGAAAGGTGTAACAACAACAAATCTTCCGGGTAAAGAAATTTCACAACTGAGACGCGGGCCTTTTGAAGAAATAGGCTCTTTAAGAATCTGCACCAAAACTTCAGGTTTGCCTTGCATCACTTCCGTGATCTTGCCGGTCTTTACAATCTCAGTTTCATTTCTGAACTTACCAAAATCATTACCCCAAGGGGTATTACCATCTATTGATTGTTTGGTAAAATTTACGAGCGACTTAAAGTATGGACTAAGATCTGTGTAATGTAAAAACGCATCCTTCTCATATCCTACATCTACAAATGCAGCGTTGAGTCCGGGCATTAATTTCTTGACCTTGCCCAGGAAAAGGTCTCCTACGGCAAATTGGTCTTGTCCATGCTCGTAGTGAAGTTCCACGAGTTTTTTATCCTCCAGGAGGGCAATTTCTACACCTTCTCCTGCAGCATTGATAATTAGTTCTTTGTTCATGCTACCGTCTTTATTCCAATCTCCCGGCTAGAAAGCCTACAGATACTATGCAATAACAAAACCTTACATCTTAAGCATAATCTTTAATGAGGCGCAAAAGATGTAAGGAATGTCCACCTAAAATTTATAGGCTGAAATAGAGAATCGGAAAACAGCCAGGAAATTTGTGAATTCCTGAAACTATTTCTTCTTATGACGGTTCTTTCTTAAACGCTTTTTACGTTTGTGAGTAGCAATCTTATGTCTTTTTCTCTTTTTACCACAAGGCATACACCAGAGTTTTTAAAAGTTATTTAAATGATTTAATATACGCATCAATATCCTTACTGAATTCAGGATTATTCATTACTTGCTTTGATTGTTCCAGCAGATTAATCGCCTTCTCTTTGTCCCCATCATTCTTATAAGCCTCTGCCAATCCTAAAAGTGCCTCAATATTTCTTGGCTCTTGTTTCAACACTGTTTCAAATCGCGCCATTGCTTTGTCAAGCTGACCTGATACAATGCCTTGCTGCCCTAAAATCAAATTGGCCGGTACATTGTTTGGGTCTTTTTCCGTCACTTCCCGCAACATCATCACTCCATCCATCGTTTGCCCTGTTCCAATATAACATTCTGCCAGCAAAACTTTCGCAGTGTCATTTCCTGGATTAATGCTCAAAACACGATTAAAACCGTCTATTGCCATTTGACCACTCCAAGCCTGGGCCGATTCAGAATTAGCCTTGCGGGCAAGGTCTAAAAATAATTGGGCTGCAAAAGTCAGCTTTTTTTCCGAATTATCCAATTTAGCAGCAAGCAGGTAATAATAAGCAGCTACAGGCCCTTGTTTATGCCTTTGCCAAACTTTGGCAAGTGTATCAAAAACTACAGCCATGCGCGATGAATCGCGTATGGCTGCAAGTTGGGTTTCAATTGTTTTTATTTCTTCCGCTGCATGTGCCGGCAATTGCTGGCGCGCTACAGAAAGTATAGAGTCGAAAGAAGCAGGTGCTACAGAATGAGGAGTATTTCCACTCGCCACAGGTGTGTTTGCACCTTCTTTTTTTGGAGGAACTATATTGCCGCCAAAATAGAGTATTGCTATAAGGGCTACTGCCGCTGCAATTGTAATGTAATGTATCGGACGCAAGGATTGTAATTTCCGCGCAAAGGTAGGGGAAATCACAGTCTGCTTAGACTTGTATTATTGTTCAACAAGATCTGCCTCGCGATGTTCTACTAATTCGTGTTTAGATTCTTTAACCGCCTGAATAAACTCTTTAGCTGGTTTGAAAGCAGGAATAAAATGCTCTGGAATTTCTACAGCTACATTCTTTTTTATGTTGCGCCCAATCTTCGCCGCTCTTTTTTTCAAAATAAAACTTCCGAATCCACGAACATAAACCGGTTCGCCTTCAATCAGAGAAGATTTTACTTCTTTAAAAAATGCTTCGAGAGCCACAAGAATGTCAACTTTAGGAATTCCTGTTTTTTCAGCAATGCTGCTTACTACATCAGCTTTTCTCATAACAGATGGTTTTAGTGTTTAAAAATTATAATAAAAAACGATAAAGGATGTTTGATCTTGAAAAATATTTTCTCTCTTCAGAAACTACTTGCAGGCATGCGTAAAAACTATACCACCGCAAAAGTATAATAACTGCCAGACCAAAACTTAATATATTCATCAAACTTTATCAGCATAGATAACTTACCGAAATGAATGTACTTCAAAGTAGGGAAGTTCAAAAGTCCGGTGATTTTGTTTTTCTTAGAAACCCTATCACTAAAATAACCATTGATTGCTACAGGCTTAAATATTTGCCTAAAAGTGGGGAGCAATTGAGGTAAAAATTACCCACTTATACTCAACACTGTATAAATTCTTCAAACCAAATTCATAAGGAATCAAGCTAAGCCTGTTGATGGAGGTGAAGTGTATGGAGAGAACTGTAAGTTTGCAACCAAATTTTGGAATTGGTAAAGAATAAAAAGCGCGCAATTGCGATATGGTTGCTAATTGGCGTTGCGATGATAATAATACAAGTGCTGATTGGGGGTATAACCCGGCTTACAGGTTCAGGGTTATCCATCACGGAATGGAAACCGATAATGGGCGCGATGCCGCCCATGAATGAAGACGATTGGCACACGGCATTTGATGGATATAAGCAAATAGCGCAGTTCAAGTATCTCAATGCCCACTTTACACTCGAGGACTTCAAATTCATATTTTTCTGGGAATGGTTTCATAGGCTTTGGGCGCGTTTGCTGGGAGTAGTTTTCGCCATTGGTTTTATTTATTTTTTGGTGAAAAGATATTTTGATCGGGAAATGGTACTTCCGTTTATCATCCTTTTTATACTCGGTGCATTGCAGGGTTTAATTGGGTGGATAATGGTGGCAAGCGGATTGAACGAGGAAGATCTCTACGTAAACCATATTAAGTTGGCTATGCACTTTGTCGCGGCTATGATTCTTCTTTGTTATACGCTGTGGTTTGCACTGAAGTTGATAGTGCCGCAGGAAAAAAGAATTGTGAGCAGTGGACTAAGAGCTTTCACCATTCTAATTCTTATTTTACTTGGTGTCCAATTATTTTATGGTGCTTTTATGGCTGGTTTGAAAGCAGCACCTTATGCCCCTACTTGGCCGCTCATCAACGGGGAATGGACACCTGATACTTTCCCTTCTAAAAGTTGGATCAGTAATCATTTCAATGTTCAGTTTCTTCATAGACAACTGGCGTATTTGCTTGGAACTTTGATGATATTCTGGTTTATAAAAGCAACACGACAAACTAAAATATATCCGCAAGCCTTACTTGGAAGCATTAAAATATACCCGCTCTTGTTGGTCTTGGTTCAAATTGCCTTAGGTGTTTTTACGGTTTTGGTAGCTCCTGAAATGGGCGTTAATGGTTTTGGGTCTTACGAATGGTTTGCTCAATTCCATCAAATCGTGGCTATGTTTTTACTGATTTCGCTTACGATCTGTTTATACCTTGTAAAGCGCAGAGCATAACTTAGATGCGATATACCGCCGTATTTTTTGTAGCTTAAACTTAGATTGGCAAATGAATGCTTAAGCACCTGACCGGACTATATCGTTTTCTTCCCGTGCAACTCTTGTTGCTGCACTTTCGCAAATATCAATTGCTGCTTTTGTTTTGGGTAATGATGGTGTCCACTGTTAATGGAAACTTTGCCCATCACTTCGGCGCATCCCGCCTTTTTCTCGCACCAGAATATCTCGGAGCCATCAACTTTCTAAGCATGTTTTTGCTGGGAAGCGCAATGGCAATTTTTATCATGTCCTGGAACATTACCACGTTCATTATTCACAGTCATCGCATTCCTTTCCTCGGTGCTACGCGACAGGCCTTTCTAAAATACTGCATCAACAATTCAGTCATTCCACTTCTGTTTCTTATTTTTTATTCCACTGTCAGCATTCGTTTCCAATATTTTAATGAACACGCAGATGGGCTAACTATTTTGTTACTGCACCTTGGCTTTTATTTAGGAGTCATCGTTTTTCTGCTGCTGTCATTCGCCTATTTCTTTCGGGTAGATCGCGATCTTTTTAAGGTCGTTCTTTCGAAGATTACCAATCCCTCTCTTATTCGCGAAATCATTCCCTACGATTCGCTCGATGTGGAATTTGATATCATAAGAGCCGATACCTACCTGTCTGAAACCCTGAAGGTGGAAAAGTTTTCCGAGCTTGAAGCATACCATCCAAGATTGCTGACAACCGTTTTGCGAAGGCATCATCGCAATGCAATTACAGCTACCATTTTCGCCCTTGCATTGCTGCTTGTTCTCGGGGCTTTTATGGAAAACCCACACATGCGGATTCCTGCCGGCAGTGGATTCCTTCTGTTGTTTTCTATTATGATGGGTGTAGTAGGCGCTGTGAAATATTTTCTTAAAACCTGGGAATTGATGGGCTGGGTTTTGATTGCTGTGTTTCTTTCTTTTTTGGTGAAATGGAACATATTTGATCTGCGTAGTATTGCCTATGGTATAGATTACAACACTGGTAAAACCGAACAGCCCGAATACAATTATGAGCATTTGAAAAAGTTGTTTACAGCCGAGCGTTATGAAGGCGATAAAAAATTGAGCGAACAGCGATTGGATAAATGGAAAGCAATAAGAGCCGATAGTGCCAATTCAAAATTGTCACTTGTTATCCTTACGGTAAGTGGGGGCGGTTCGCGCTCTGCATATTGGACATTCCGAACGCTACAGTATTTAGATAGCATTTCAAAAGGAAAACTTTTTTCAAATACCGTGTTGCTCACGGGTGCCTCTGGTGGAATGATTGGCGCGGCTTATTGGCGCAGTGTGCATAGTGAAGCAATGGAAGGAAGAATTGCACAACCCTACAACAACAAGTATCAGGAGAATATTGGAAAGGATTTGCTCAACGCAATTATTTTTTCCTTTGCCTGTGTGGATCTCATTTCTCCTTTCAACAAAATTTCTATTGCAGGATATGCTTACACAAAAGATCGTGGGTATGCAATGGAGCAGGAACTGATCAGAAACACCGAAGGATTACTTGATAAAAAACTTAGCGATTTCCAGGAACTTGAAGCAAGTGGGAAAATTCCGCAAATGGTTTTCAATTCTACCATTATAAATGATGGACGTAGATTGCTTGTTTCCTCCCAGCCTGTCAGCTATCTCACCCAGCCGGTTTATTCCCTGCGCGATACTTTCAAGCCACCCATTGATGCTGTAGATTTTACCGCATTGTTTGCAAAACAAAATCCTTACAATCTCAGGCTCACTACCGCACTTCGAATGAACGCCACCTTCCCCTATATTTTACCGGTTGTAAAATTGCCTTCACGCCCGCAGATGAATATAATGGATGCGGGGTTGAGGGATAATTTCGGATTGGAAGTAGCAGCGCGTTATTTATTCGTTCATAAAGAATGGATAGAACAAAATGTGAGCAATGTAATTGTGCTACAAATCAGAGACACGCGCGAGCATGAAGTTTTTCCCCCTACAGAGCAGAGTTCTATTGGGGCAATGCTGATGGATCCGCTTACAATTATTGAGCAAAAGTGGGAACCTTTTCAATCTTATACGCAAGGCTATATAAGAGAACTTGTTCCTTCCGTTGTTAAGAAAGTTCATTTTGTAACCATGACTTACATTCCTCACGAAGAAACTAAAAATGCGGCTTTGAATTTTCACCTCACACAAAAAGAAAAGCAGGATTTGTACAATTCAATTTATCATCCGCAAAATCAGGCTGCCGCAAATTCTTTTTTACAATTGTTGCAGCAATAAATTCCAATCGGGGACATGGGGTGTCCATTTCTTTTTCAGCAGCTTTTCTAAAGTGCTGCGGTTGGAGTAGAAGTTTGCTTTTTGTTGCAGATAATCGGGTAGCTGTAAAAGGCTGCTAATCTGAGTTAGCTCTTCCCAGTTTTTGTCCTTAAAATGTTTGAAGAAAGAATTTAGAATAGGACGAAGTTCTTTTAAGTTCCAGTAGTGGTAAATAGCAGTATGTGCGGTTTTTAAAGGAAGCGTTTGCTGGAAATAAAGTGAGAATGCAAATTGCTCCACCACATGTTTTGGTAATTGCCTGTAAACTTCATCTGTAAAATCCAAAACCTTATCCAACACTGTAGCATAACTTGTATGAAATCCTAAAACACCGGCATTCCACATGGTTGCATTTTCAGGAATAATTACTTGTTCGTTTTTTACTCTTATAGAATTGCTCTTGAGGAATTTTGACAGTTTTTGAAAAACAAGATTATCGGAACGATGAACAAAGCCTTCCATAATGTGCATGTACAATTGTCCTTTGTGAATTTGCTGTAATATTTTGTCAATGGGCGCAGCAAAATAAACATCCGTATCAAGGTAAAGGATTTGCCCGATGTGTGTTGCTGCAAAATCCAGAAGCACTTCAATTTTTACCCGATGTACAAAATCAATTGCCCCACGCCATTTTGCTAACTCAGTTGCATTTACCTCCCGATATTGAATGTTGAGCCAACAGTTCTGAAAAGAATGAAAATACTCCGGCTGATCGGTATAAATGTAAACAGTAAGCGGTGTCAGTTCTTCCTTGCTATGCTGGCGGCACAAAGTCAGCAACGCAAAAACACATTCATTCAGAATGTCTTTACTGCCGTAGGCTTGCATTACAAGGTAAGAACTGGCAGGAATGGGCATCAATTATTTATCCATTTTGCAGGGTCAATATTCAGGAAGTTTTCTGCTTTCACCAGGTCGGTATGCAACACGCGATCTGTTTCCATAAAGCTAATTTCATCGCGCAGTTCCTGAAAAACTTTCTCCAAAATTGCTGAGCTTTTATCCGGTCTTCTTAAGTCAAGAGCCTGCGCGGCCGTTAGCAATTCTATAGCCAGCACCCGTTGCACATTTAAAATAAGTTTGTGCAATTTGGTTGCTGCATTTGCGCCCATACTTACATGATCTTCCTGACCATTACTGCTCACTATACTATCTACGCTTGCGGGTGTACACAGTTGTTTATTTTGACTAACAATTGCAGCAGCCGTGTATTGTGCTATCATGAAACCACTGTTTAGTCCGGCGTTGGGTGCAAGAAAAGGAGGAAGATTTCTTTGTCCGCTAATCAGTAAGTAGGTTCTTCGTTCGGAAATATTTGCAAGTTCCGCCATAGCTATTGCCAGAAAATCAAGATTCAAAGCAAGCGGCTGACCATGAAAATTTCCCCCACTCATTATTGCATCTTCGTCGTGAAAAACAATAGGATTATCGGTAACAGAATTGATCTCCGTTTCCACTACCCGCACTATGTTTTCTATCACATCTTTGGTAGCGCCATGAACCTGAGGAATGCAACGAAAAGAATAAGGATCCTGCACTTGCTCCTTTTCCAGTTTTTGCAAATCACTTCCCTGCAAAAGTTGCAACACGGTTTGCGCCGTTTCGATCTGTCCTTTATGCGGACGCACGCGATGTATAGGATGTTTGAATGGCTCGTCTTTGGCTAAAAAAGCATCTGCACTCATTGCTGCAATCACATCGGCCCACTTCGACAATCGTTGCGCAGCGAGCAAACTCCACACCGCGTAGCTACTCATAAACTGCGTTCCGTTTAGCAACGCCAATCCTTCTTTGGCTGCAAGTGGAATTGGTTTGAGCTTATGGAGATTCAATACCTCAATTGCTTCCTTTTTTTCACCATTATAGTTTACCCAGCCTTCACCAAAAAGCGGCAAACTTAAATGAGCCAACGGAGCCAAATCGCCAGACGCACCCAGTGAGCCAAGCTCATACACCACAGGATGAATGCGGAGGTTGTAAAAATCAATCAGTCGCTGCACGATTTCTTTTCTCACCCCGCTATAACCCTGACTTAAACCATGAATTTTTAGCAACAGCATCAGGCGCACAATTTCCTCCGGCACTTCGTTACCCATACCGCAGGCGTGGCTGCGCACCAGATTGTGCTGCAAATCACTTAGCTCATTATCAGCAATACGCACGTTGCATAGCGAACCAAAACCTGTATTTATTCCGTAATAAGTATTGCCGGTTTTAATGATTTCGTCGAGGTAGTTTATATTGGTATCAATTCGTTGTTGTGCAGCTTCAGAAAAAACAAGCGTTGTTTCTTTCCAGTCTTTAAAATAGGAGAGAGAAATATGCTCTGGTAATTGCATGGATGTAGATGATTGAACGCGACAAAAGTAATGTATAGCCGAAAGAGTAGAGACTGTAGTGGATTGACCTCGCAGCATGTCCATGAATTAACTTAATCGTCACACGCTTCACATCCTTAATAACCCTATCTTTGCGCGCTCAAAAAGCAATCCCCTTCCCCGAAGGAAGGGTTTTTTTAATTAATACACTTTTTTAAAAGCCTCTTTACGAGGTTAGGTTTTATGCAGATAAGAAACATTGCCATTATTGCCCACGTTGACCACGGAAAAACTACGCTGGTAGATAAGATCATTCACGCTACCAAAGTTTTCCGCGATAATCAGGAAACAGGCGAACTTATTTTAGACAGCAACGATCTTGAGCGCGAACGAGGTATCACTATTCTTGCCAAAAACATTTCAGTAAACTATAAGGACGTTAAGATAAATGTGATTGACACGCCGGGTCACGCCGATTTTGGCGGGGAGGTAGAGCGTGTATTGAAAATGGCGGATGGCGTATTGTTACTCGTAGATGCTTTTGAAGGGCCAATGCCACAAACACGTTTTGTATTGCAGAAAGCTTTGAATCTTGGACTTCACCCTATAGTTATTATCAACAAGGTAGATAAGCCGAACTGCCGCCCGGATGAAGTGCATGATTCGGTGTTCGAACTTTTTTTCCAGCTTGATGCTACGGAAGAGCAACTCAATTTTCCAACCTTATATGGGTCAGCAAAACAAGGCTGGTACAATACTTCCCTTACACCTGCAGAAGACATTACGCCACTGCTCGACATGATTCTGGAAAAAGTACCAGAGCCAAAAGTGAGTGAAGGAACTGTGCAAATGCAGATCACTTCATTAGATTACTCTTCATTCCTCGGTCGTATTGCCATAGGTAAAGTAACGCGCGGCGTATTGAAAGAAGGACAGCCCATACAGCTTTGCAAAGCCGATGGCAGTTTTCAGAAAAGCCGTGTGAAAGAGCTTTATACTTTTGAAGGGATGGGCAAAAAGAAAGCCACTCAGGTGTCTTCCGGCGATATATGCGCAGTAGTAGGACTTGAAGATTTTCAGATTGGTGAAACCATTGCTGATTATGAAAATCCTGAAGCGCTCGAAATAATTCCTATTGATGAGCCTACCATGAACATGCAGTTCTCTATCAACAATTCTCCTTTCTTTGGAAGGGAAGGAAAGTTTGTAACGAGCCGCAACATCCGCGACCGACTTTATAAAGAACTGGAAAAAAACCTGGCCTTGCGTGTAAACGATACAGATGAAGCCGATAAGTTTTTGGTGTATGGTCGTGGTATTCTTCACCTTTCGGTATTGGTAGAAACTATGCGCCGCGAAGGCTACGAACTTACTGTAGGTCAGCCGCAGGTAATAGTAAAGGAAATAAACGGACAAAAGTCTGAACCTTACGAGGTATTGGTAGTAGATGTTCCGAGCGAGTTTTCCGGTAAAGTGATAGACCTTGTAACCCAGCGCAAAGGCGAAATGCTGATAATGGAAAGCAAGGGCGAAATGCAACATCTTGAGTTTGAAATTCCCAGCCGTGGACTAATCGGTTTGCGTTCTCAAATGCTCACTGCTACGCAGGGTGAAGCAGTGATGGCGCACAGATTCAGCGAATACAAACCCTGGAAAGGAACTATACCTGGAAGAAGTAATGGTGTATTGGTAAGCAAATTTACAGGAACCACTACCGGCTATTCTATTGATAAATTGCAAGATCGCGGAAGCTTTTTCGTAGATCCGGGTGAAGAAGTATATGCAGGGCAAATATT
>CALMWT010000099.1 GCA_937870855.1 uncultured Taibaiella sp. | reverse complement strand
GTTTGATGGTGGAAGTGGGGGGTTTGATGGTGGCAGTGGGGAGTTTGATGGTGGCAGTTTGAGGATTGAGGGGGGTGAGAGGGTGTGCGGGCTTGGGGGAAAAGCCCCATAGTAGCAACTGCGATGAACGGTGCTATCGCCCCTGAAGCCTAATAGTAGCAATGGCTTCTGGACCCAAAAAGAAATAATAACGGCGAGCCTTTGTGTGTGGCTCGCCGTGGGATGGTGTATAATGGTTTTAAAGGGCTGCGTTGTAGCGCTGTTCTACTGCGCTCCAGTTGATGACGTTCCAGATGGCGGCGAGGTAGTCGGGGCGTTTGTTTTGGTATTTGAGGTAGTAGGCGTGCTCCCACACGTCTATGCCGATGATGGGTGTGCCTTTGCAGTCGGCGATGTCCATGAGGGGGTTGTCTTGGTTGGGTGTGGAGCAGACTTCGAGCTTGCCGTCTTTTACGCAGAGCCATGCCCAGCCGCTGCCGAAGCGTGTGGCGCCGGCGGTGTTCATTTTTTCTTTGAGGGAATTGAGCGAGCCGAATGTTTCATTGATGGCGTTTGCAAGATGGCCGGTGGGGTTGCCGCCTGTATTGGGGGCGAGGATGGACCAGAATAGGGTGTGGTTGTAGTGGCCGCCACCGTTGTTGCGGACTGCTGCGGGGTAGGCGGAGATGTTTGCCATTAGGTCTTCGAGGGATTTGTTTTCTCCATCGGTGCCTGCGAGTGCTTTGTTGAGGTTGTCCACATAGGCTTGGTGGTGCTTTGTGTGGTGTATTTGCATGGTTTGGGCATCTATGTGTGGCTCGAGGGCTTCGTATGCATACGGTAATTGTGGAAGTGAATGTGTCATAGCTATGATGTTTTTAAAAGTTTTTGGTTATTGCAAATGTATTGTTCATTGGAGGTTTAGCCAAAGGTTAAATGTTATGTTTGGATAGGGGTGTGTTATAGAATGGTTTGGGGGAATTAGCTTTGTAGTTGGTAGATGCGGTTTATCTGGGAACATACGCGGTTTGTGGTGGAAAGCTATAATGGGGGCATTCCGCTTGGGCATTATCTGAAGAATTATTTTAAGGGGCATAGGCAGCTTGGTAGCAGGGATAGGAAAATGATTTCGGAGATGGTGTATTGCTGGTATCGGTGTGGTAAGGTATTGGGGGATGAAATTGGGTTTGAAGAGAGGATAAGGGCTTGCTTGTTTGGTTGTGAGACGGGTGTGAGGCAGGTGTTGCAATTTTTACCGGAGGGGTGGAAGGAAAGAAAGGGGTTGGATGTAGGGAGTAGAATAGCGTTTCTGCAAAGGGAGGGTGTGGGGTTTGATGTTGAAAGAATTATGTCGTTTCAGCCGTGTTTGTCGGAAGGAATGGATAGGGCTACATGGTTGAGGTCTATGCTGCAACAGCCAAGATTGTTTATAAGGATTAGGGAGAGGGGTGAGTGGGTTAAAAGTATTTTGGGTAAGCATGAGATTGCGTTTGTTGATTTAAATGAAGATTGTCTTTCCCTACCGAATGGTGCGCCGATAGATAAAATACTTCCGCCGGAATTGTATGTAGTGCAGGATGCTTCTTCGCAAGCTACTGGTGCTTTCTTTCAACCAAAACAAAATGAAACCTGGTGGGATTGCTGCTCTGGTGCGGGAGGTAAATCTCTTTTGCTAAAAGACATAGAGGCTACGGTAAAACTTACAGTTTCGGATAAGCGGGCAACGATTCTGCATAATCTTTTGGAGCGGTTTAAACTTTACAACCATCAACAACCGGAAAGAATTATAGCAGATGTTTCTGATGAAAGCGAATTGTATAAACACATGAAAGGACGAACGTTCGATCATATTATTTGCGATGCGCCTTGCAGCGGCTCTGGCACATGGGCACGCACACCGGAGCAGCTCTATTTCTTTGAGGGAAAGTTCATCGCTTCATTTTCTCTTTTGCAAAAAGAAATAGCAACGAATGCACTGCAATATTTAAAAAAAGGCGGAAGGCTGATCTACATTACGTGCTCTATATTCCGGCAAGAAAATGAAGAGGTGGTGAATGATCTTTTGGAGAATAATCCCATTCAACTAGAGGAGATGAAAATCATAAATGGGACTGAAAACAAAGCAGACAGTATGTTTGTTGCAGTGTTGAGGAAGTGATTATTCTTTCACCACGCGCAACGTTCTCACTTCATCATCCATCATCAGTTTACAAACATAAATGCCGCTGGCAAGTGCAGGTATTTTAATATGCAACTTGTTGGTTCCTTCATGTAGCATTTGCGATGAAACAAAAACGGTTTTACCTGTAACATCGGTGATGGTGATTGTTAGCCGCTCTGCTTTTCGTGCGAGTAAATTAATTGTTAGTTGCTCATTGAAAGGATTTGGATAAGCGAGAATAGCGTTGCTATTTTCTTTTACATCATTTAGGTTGAGGATCACATTTGCCTGACAAAAATCCGGAATACCATAACCGAGTTGGGGCATTTGTGGATTGGGAAATAAATGACTGCTCTGAATTATTGCCTGCTTTATCTCTGTATTTGTTTTTCCGATACTCCCCTGCCAAAGACAAGCAGCCCATCCGGCAATTTGAGGAGTGGAAATAGACGTGCCCACAGCAGTAAATGGAGTCAATCCACCTGTAATAACATAGCCCGGCTGACCAAGCGCACAAACTTCAGGTTTTATGCGATTTGCGAAATTAGGACCGTGACCACTACTACCTGCCGGAATTCTATTTATATCTACATTTCCTACGGTCAATGCACTATCCGCATCGCCCGGTGTAAGCAATCCGCCGCTGCCTTCATTGCCTGCGGTGATAACTACTAAAATACCTTTCTGCGATGCAATGTTTGCACCAATGGCCGCAATTGTTGTCTTGCCATCCAATTGTGGAGGGGGAATACTTGGGAAAGGCGCATCAAAAGAATTGTAACCAACCGACGCACTTACAACATCTGCACCAATACTATCAGCACGTTCAAATGCGGCAACCATGTTATCCATTTCCAGAGGGGTTTCACTGCTTGCATTTTCAGTGACGTATAATGCGTATTCAGCATCTGGTGCCGCACCTACATAAGTATTGGGAATGTTCGCTGCCATAGTGCTCAAGACCAAGGTGCCGTGTGTGAGAAAGCTGGAATAAACATCATTTCCTCCTTGCACAAAATTTACAGCATCCACCACTCTACCCGAACTATAAATGCTGTCAAACGCCAGCGCAACATTTACATAATGAAATCCATCATCAAGCACTGCAATCAATTTTCCTTTTCCCCGAAACCCTTTGTCGTGAAGGCATTCTCCTTTTACAAAACTGGTTTGCCCCCATGCATCTCCATAGTAGGCAGCGTTTGCAGTGGTTTTATATTTGGGTGGAATTGTACCGTTTGTATTACTTGTGTTTGGGGCTAATGAACCATGAAGATTTTGCCTTTCATTCCCAACATAAGTTATGGAAGATATGAACGGTATTGTTTCCAACTTTGAAATACTGCTTGAATCATAAAGCCAAACCACACAACTGTTTAACCATTTGGAAGTAGTATGCAATGTGCCGTTGGAAAGAGAGAGAACATCCTTGATGTAGCCGGGAGAAACGGGAAGATCTAACTCATCAATCCTAATTCCTTGTTTAGTCCTGCGTTCCAATGCACGGGGAGAAAGAAAGGTTGAAGGATTATCAATTGAAAAACTGCCTTTTTTATCAATGAAATTTATTCGAAAGGCATACCGGGGATTAGCGTCGGCGAAGTGTGCAAGCACAAAACAAAATAAAAAAATCCCTACGCACTTCATCCCCCTCATAAAAACCTTTAATTATGATCTACGGCACGCATCACAACGCTATAACCGCGTCTGTATTTCGGACCACTAAAAGGGTCGTAAATCCAATGAGTAACTTCTCTGTACACCATACCGATATCATAGCCATATACCTCTTTTGCGAACGTCAGAGATGCGTAATCGTTAGGCATAGTTTCAGGATCGTTTAGTTTTTCATCTACCTGATTAACTGTGATAGTGTTATCGAAAAGTACCTTGCCGTTATTGAAAGGTTTTTCGTGATCCGAATATTTATAAGTCCAATTTTGGAAATATTGGTAATCCTGGTCGCCTGCCGGAATCATTGCATTTCCTTTCCATTCCATATTGTTAGTTATAGGAAAGATCATTTTGATGAAACGAAGGTTTGCTTCTGTATATTCAAGACTGGTGTTAGTAGGTGTCACATTAATCACTCTATGTGTTCTCCAGGGAAGGCTATCATTAGTACGGAGGTGAACATCTACCCTGTAAGATTTACGATTTGTATTGTCGAAAAAAGTATCCGCTATGGTGTAACGCATTTGATATCTGTGAAGGGTTTTCACCTGCTTGTAGTCGTCCCAGATAGTTGAATCTACATCGTAAACCACATACTTACCGAGGGCTAAAGGGTAATAACCTCTGCTTAGCTCGTTGCTATACTTGTTGTCGCTTTCCTTTTTACAAGAGAAGAAAACCAGAGAAAAGGAAGTAAAAAGCAGCAGTACGGGTAAAAACTTTTTCGTCATAAAATACGGAATGAACTGTTCGGTAAATATAATTAAAGAAACGAAAAATAATAGTATTTAGTACGAGTCTGAATCGGGATTTGCAGAATTAGAGGATTACATCCCCTTCTGAATAATACCGCCAGCAACAACATCATCGCCTTCATAAATAACAGCAGACTGACCAGGGGCAATGCTATTTACAGCGTGATGAAAATGTATCCTCACATTGCTTCCCTCATTATAAACTGTACTTTCTGCACCAGCATCTTTATAGCGAATTTTAGTTACTCCTTCAAAACCATCGGGAATTCTATCATACTTCACCATGTTCAACCCGCTTACCAGCATTTCATTTTGTTGCAATTCATGCGCTTCACCCAAAACAACAGTATTTGTTTCCGGGAATATTTGCGTTACGAACATTGGTTTTCCAAACGCTATATCCAAACCTTTTCGTTGCCCAATGGTATAAAACGGATAGCCTTTGTGTTTGCCAACCTTCGATCCATCAGTCAGCACGAAATCTCCGCCATTCACTTCATCTTCAAGCGTAGGAATTTGTCTTTTTAAAAATCCTCGGTAATCATTGTCAGGCACAAAACATATCTCATAGCTCTCAGCTTTTTTAGAAAGCTCTTTATAGCCCATATCGTAAGCTAATTGTCGCACTTCCGTTTTCAGATAATCGCCCAATGGATAAATGCTTCTGCTCAAACATTCTTGCTCCAAACCCCAAAGCACATAACTCTGATCTTTCGTCAGGTCTTTTGCTTTTGAAAGAACGAAACGACTATTTTCTTCACGCACTTTTACGTAGTGGCCGGTAGCAATAAAATCACATCCAAGGGCATTAGCACGTTTCAAAAGAGCAGCCCACTTAATATGCGTATTGCAAAGCACACACGGATTTGGTGTACGGCCTGCAATATATTCTTCCACAAAATTGTTGATTACAAAATCGCCAAACTCATCGCGTATATCGAGTACATAATGCGGAAAACCATGATCCACTGCAGCCTGACGAGCGTCGTTAAAGCTATCGAGATTGCAACATCCTGTTTCTTTTTTGCCTCCGCCGGAATGTGCATAATCCCATGTCTTCATGGTAATGCCTACTACTTCATATCCCTGGTTGTGGAGCATCAGTGCGCTAACGGTACTGTCAATACCGCCGCTCATTGCCACCAAAACCTTTCCGTTCCTGCTCATAGTTTTATAAAGACTGCAAAAGTAAGAACATCCGTTTGCAGCGGGTTAAATTGATTGAGAAATATTATCCCACCGATTTTGCATATTATCTGAGAGTTTCTGGGAAATTTCAGGAAATATTTCCCGCAGACTTGCGCAGAAAAAAATCGCCGACTCCGCAGAATCTGCGAGTTTTTGCGGAAAAAAGTCCTACTAATTCTGCGAGTATCTGCGGGGAAAAAAGAAAGAAGTCAGCGAGTATCTGCGGGAAAGAAAGTTTATGTTTGGAAGTTATGTCTTACCATGTATCATTTCCTGGCGGAACAGTGAATTATTATTTCGATAGAAACTTCAATTTTCTCAGTGAAATTATCGCCGGCAGAAAAGCAATTTTGATAACCGACAATAATATCCATTCGCTGTATCAGTCCTCATTTGAAAGCTACGACACCATTGTAATTCCTGCCGGAGAATTACACAAGACTCTTGAAACTCTCAACTACATAACAGAACAACTGATTGGCTTCGAAGCAGACCGGCAAACATTATTGATTGGCATTGGCGGAGGTATGGTTACAGATCTCACAGGTTTTGCGGCGAGCGTTTATATGCGTGGCGTAAAATTCGGTTTTGTTCCTACCACCCTACTCGGAATGGTAGATGCAGCAATTGGCGGAAAGAACGGAGTAAACTTTGGCTTGCATAAAAATATGCTCGGAACAATTACGCAGCCTGAGTTCTTACTGTTCGATCAGAACTTTTTACAAACATTACCCGATGAAGAATGGAGTAATGGCTTTGCTGAAGTGATTAAATACGGTTGCATCTTCGATAGTTTTTTGTTCGATAAATTGCTTTCCAACGACCTTAGTTTTTTCAGAAATAATTTACAGGGAACAAAAGTTTTGATTCAGAAATGCGTGGAATGGAAAAACAAAACGGTGCTGGAAGATGAAAAGGAACAAGCGAATCGTAAGCTATTAAACTTTGGACATACGGTTGGCCACGCAATTGAGCAATTGCACAAAATGCAACATGGATATGCCATTAGTATAGGTATGGTGGTTGCCTGTAGGCTTTCTGAAAAATTGACCGGCTTAAATGAGGAAGTTACAAAAGCATTAAAACGTGTTTTGGTTCGCTACAATTTGCCCATAGAAATTTCATTCGACGCAAACCAAATAATGTCTGTTTTGAAAATGGATAAAAAACGAAGCAATGATGAAATTGATTTCATTGTATTGGAAGGAATTGGCAAAGCGCGTATTGAAAAAATATCGTTCGACATGATTTACGAAACGCTAATTGAATACCTCCATGCAGGCAATCATTAAGCCCGGATTTTTGCAGGGAACAATTGCCGTTCCGCCTTCGAAAAGTATCATGCAACGAGCTTGTGCCGGAGCGTTGCTGCACAAAGGAAAAACGATTATCAACAACACTGGAAAGTCAGAAGACGATAAGGCTGCGCTTGAAATTATTCAAGGTTTAGGAGCAAAGATTATTGAGCAATCAGAAACGCGAATTATAATCGAATCACCAGGAATAATTCAAGAGGCTACATCTATTCATTGTGGCGAAAGCGGATTGTCGGCAAGATTGTTTACACCTATTGCAGCCTTATCAGAAAATGAAATAAGAATTGAAGGAAAAGGAAGTTTATTAAAAAGACCGATGGATTTCTTCAACACAGTTTTGCCGAAACTCAATGTTTCACTTCCTCATTTCAATGGGCACATCCCATTTACTGTTAGCGGAAAATTGAAGCCCAGGAACATAGTTATAGATGGAAATATCAGTTCGCAATTTTTATCTGGTTTACTTTTTTCCTTTTGCTACGCTGCGACAGCACCAGTAATCATTACAGTAAAAGACCTCAATAGCAAGCCATACATTGATCTGACGTTGCAAACACTTTCTCAGTTTGGCTGGCATGTTTCGCATGAAAACTATGAGCGTTTCTTCATTGATCCTTCAAATTTTGAAAGTAAAACTGACGTAGAGATTACTGTTGAAGGCGACTGGAGCAGCGCGTCGTATTGGTTGGTGGGAGCAGCTATAAATGGAAAGATAATTTGCGACCAGCTTAGCTTAAACTCTTTGCAAGCCGATAAAAAAATAGTAGCGATTTTGGAAGATGCCGGAGGCATATTTACTTTCAAAGAATCAGAAATTTTTATCGAAAAAAATTCGTTGCAAGCATTTCAAACCGACCTTACCGACAGCCCTGACTTGTTTCCAATTGTTTCCGTGCTTGCTTCGATGTGTAAAGGAACAAGCTCATTGAAAGGTTTGCATCGTTTGAAGCATAAAGAAAGCGACCGTGAAAAAAGCATTATGGAGATGCTGCAACAATTTGGCGTAGACTTTAAAACGGAAAACGACTCTTTAATAATTGAAGGAAAACAAAAACTCCACGCGACCACTATTAATGGTTATAACGATCATCGCATTGTGATGGCAGCAGCAATCGGAGCATTAGTTGCAGATGGAGAAACGATTGTTACAGATGCAAAAGCAGTTGCAAAATCTTATCCTGATTTTTTCGAAGCTTTGAAACACTTGAAGGCGAATTAGACCTACTTATTTATCTGCTCCCAAGTCCATTTATTTGAAGTCCCAAGTACTCGTTGGTAAACAGAAGGGGTAATTTCCTTTGGCGTTCGAGTTAACATAAATGCAATCTCATAGTTCCAATCTTCATGTTGTAAAATGAACTTCGATTGAACCAAGTTAAGCATACGTGGAGCTTCTGTTGAATATTCATAATGACGATAAAAAAATTGTTCGTCTTCATAAGCTGTGATGTCCCTTGATGTTTTTGCAGGTACAAAAGAATAATATTGGTTTATGGAGTCCAATTTTTCGTTTGCATTAAAATATACCTTGTAAAGTAACTTGCTATTTTCAGGGTTATAAAGAGTGAATATTCTACTGTCATTCTTATCTCTTGAATAAAAGGTATTGTATCCTATATTTTTTGCTCGCCACAAAAAGCTGTTTTTCTTCATTGGCTCGAATAAGAAAGTTTCACTGATTTTATTTGCTGTTAAGTATTTATACTGCTTACCAAACATTAAAGCGGAGTCTGCTTTATAAAAAAAATTTGTATAAAATATATGGTTTTTGTAAGAAGAGTTTAAATAGCTGAGGTTTAGATATTGTAGTGTTCCACTTACATTTTCTTGAAGATCGTTTGTCAGGCTGAGTGTGTAGTCAAATTCATAATTAATCAAAGAGTCTTGAGCTATGAATTCTTGAATATTTTTAGCAAGAAGCTTGGCCAATTCGGTACTTGCATCTGTGTCTTTAGGCATTATAACTACCTCATCTATTGCATAGTAATTAGGTTGTAAGCAGAAAGTATCAATACTTTTTTTTAATTGAATAACAGTATCAAGTTGACCTAGCTTCCGCAAAGTTATTTTTGAATTGTTTGCACTCTCGAAGTGACATTTGCCTGCTTCATCTGTTATTGCGATTACAACACTGCTTTCATTCAAAATTGATACACTTTCAATAGGAAAATTGTCCGGACAGGAGCGTACTACAATTTCGAATGTTTGTGCATTCGTATTGTGCCAGCATAATAAAATAGAAAGGTACAGAAGTACCTTTCTTACACCCACAATTTTTTTTTGCTTTCTCATATTGAATTATGCTGATGCTGACCAAGCCCTTGCAACTTCAACTGCATAACCAGAGTCCCAAGTTTCTCTAGTGCCATTTCCATCAGTATCTATCCAGCCTTTGAAGATAAAAGCATACGCATCAGCGGCTGCAGCTTTTATGGACCTAGCGGCAGGATTAGAGCCTTCTTGAAGTATAGGATACCAGTTGTTATATTGATCGTTCAAAGCTGCATACCAAAAATTATAAGAATATTTGGCTACAGCACAAGTTGCAAGCATACAAGCGGCTGCATTTCCACGTTGTGTTGTTGAATTGTAAGATACCGTGTAATTATTTACGACATAATCCTCCAAATCTTCTATCAAGCTTGTAAACGCTGAAGAGGATATAATAGTCCCATTGCTTTCATTGTAAGCATCATTAAAAATACCTGATAAGCGATCCGTAAAATCTTCCATATTTGTTTGAAGCAAATCTTCGTTGTTTAGTATCTCAAATGGATCAGTATCACTTGTCAAAGATGCATCCGCAGCCTCTTTGCTAATAGATAGTTCATCATAGAGAGCAGCCCAACTGAGATTATTTGAACTGTAATCATCCGTGTAAGTATTGGAATATTCAAAACGTTCTTGCGCTGTTAACTCAAGTAAATCTGTATGGTTTCCAACGTAAACTAAGGCATCATTGTGAACTTCTCCTAATTCATCAAACTCAAAGCCGTCAGCAGTTTTAAATTTGACGTGGCTATTGTTTGAATTATTAGAACTTGAAAAGTCATCTTGCTTTTTGTTGCAAGAAAGAAATGCAATACACAGCATTACTATTAAAAACTTCGTTTTCATAAATGTTCGTTTTTGCCTACTCTTGATACGCTTTTCGGCAATCGCGTGCATATTTGTAACCGGTTCAAGATTGCATGTCAAATCTTTCAATTTTTTTTCAAAACTCCAATTTTTATTTTATGTTTTTTTTTTGCTATATTTTCCCTGAAAAATTTTAGATAATGAATTCTTTCGGTCGCATTTTTCGTGTTTCAATTTTTGGTGAAAGTCATGGGGCGCTTGTGGGTGTAACCATTGATGGTTGTCCTGCGGGAATAGAATTGAAAGCAGAAGATTTTCATGCCGATCTTGAACGGCGTAAAGCAGGAGCTTCAGGAACTACACCACGCAAGGAAGATGATATACCCAAAATTGTGAGCGGCGTATTCAATGATAAAACTACCGGCGCACCAATCACAATCGTGTTTGAAAACAATAACACTAAATCGTCTGACTACGAAAAGATAAAAAACACTCCTCGCCCTGGTCATGCAGATTTTGTGCTGCACGAAAAGTTGAAAGGCTTCAACGATTAACGTGGTGGCGGGCATAGCATTGGAAGATTGACTGTAGCGCTTGTTGCTGCAGGAGTAGTTGCGAAAAAGGTTGCCTTGCCAATCTCTCTTGAGGTGGATGCCTCCCCAAGCGTTCCGAAAGAGGGTGCCTCCCCAACCCCTCTGAAGGAGGGGCTTTCTGGAGCGAGTAAGAAAATCAATATTGAAGCGACGCTTATTGAAGCAGGTGGAAATGCAAATATTGAAGAAGCAATTCAAAAAGCAATAGAAGAACAAGACAGCATTGGTGGTATTGTTGAATGTTGTGTGAGTGGTTTGCCTATTGGTTTAGGCGAGCCTTTTTTTGATTCAATGGAATCTTTGATCAGTCATGCTGTGTTTGCAATTCCGGCAACAAAAGGAATAGAATTTGGAAGCGGTTTTGCAGGTTCAAAAATGAAAGGAAGTGAAAACAATGATGCGATCTTAGACGAAAACGGAACAACAAAGACAAACAATGCTGGCGGAATAAACGGTGGCATTACTAATGGAAATGAACTTGTTTTTCGTGTAGCTGTGAAACCTACGAGCAGCACGCCTAAAGAGCAGCAAACATGGAACAGGGAAACAAATTCAGTAGAAACATTTCAGGTAAAAGGCAGGCATGACCTGTGTGTTGCATTGCGTGTGCCGGTGGTGGTAGAGGCTGTTACGGCAATGGTGTTGGCGGATTTAATGTTGATTCGTGATGGTTCTATAAGATCTTTACGAGTGTAGCAGTTACTGCTATGCTGGCTGCTATCATTGCTCCAACTTTCAAGATAATTCTACTTTCCATTTCCCTTAAATCCCTCTTTGTAGCAATATGATTTTCCAGCAATTCTTTAATCGCCTCTGCCTTTTCCATACTACAAATCTACTAAAACTAATGGATGCTATCTGTTACAATAATGTTCATCAACTGCTGTATCTCCTCAGCTTTCTGATCTTCCCTTTTGTATCTGTAGCAAAGACATAATTCTTCCAGCATTTTATAGATCACCCGCTTTGAGAGTAGTGGTGTGAAGTAATTAGGTCTGTCGGTAGCATTGATCTTTTTCAGGTAAGTATCTACGTCTTTTTGCGTATAGACAACTCCATTCAAAGGATCAATAAAGAATTGAATTTGCTGAATCCCTTCGTTATCGGGATTGTAAAAATGATATAGTGTATCAATGTAGGCAAAGATGAATTGACGGGGTATTTCAACGGCAAAAATGGGTATATCTAACAGCTCGCATAATGAAAGATAAAGTACGCCTAAACTGTAAGAATTTCCCTGCTTGCTTTCGAGTACCTGATTGATGAAAAAGTATTTTGGTTCGCGCTCGGTAAGCTCGTGTCCCTGCAACTTGTAGTAATTATAAAGAATGCTATTGAAAACATTTACCTGCTCCAACGGTGTGAGATAATTGTTTAGCTCCAGCCACACGTTTCTTCTTATCTGATCGAATTGAGAAAGAATGGAAGGAATATTCAGATCGGGAAACTGGTATTTGGCAACTAAAATAGCGCCACGCAAAATTTCGGGATGCTTTGATTTACTCCACTCCAAAAACTCTTGTTGTAAATCCTGAAAATGTACGCGATGAATCAATTGCTCTATGCGCTCCTGAACATCTTGATCGGAGGTATGTTCCCAGAGATCTTCAAGATTTGGAATTATTGATCTTCCGTAATGAAGGATTTTTTCTGATACCGTGTCGAATACTTCATTATCCGGATCATCTATCAATCTTAGTAACGCTGAAATTTCTTTGTTCTCCCGCATAAACTAATTCCGTTTCAAACCACAGAAATTTACAACAAAATCGTTTGCTTGTACACTACCGGTAAAAAGTTTTTTACAAATGCTACTTTCTTTTTGGGGCAGCCTTTTTAGCAACTGCTTTTTTAGAGGGAGATTTCTTTAGTGCTGTCTTTTTCGGAGCTGCCTTATTTGCTACTGCCTTTGATTTCTTAGCAGCTTTTTTCGTAAACGCATCGGGCATTTGTGCAGTAATCATGCCTTTCACTTCAGGCAATGAAATAGCTGCAAGGTCTTCAGCACTATACTTGTCGCCATCTTCTTTCTTAGTCAATTTCAGCATTAGTTTGCCAAAGCGAATGAACGGGCCCCATCTTCCATTTTCAATAGCAATTTTTTCCTCCGGCCATTGTTTAATGTAGCGATTGGCTTCTTTTTCCAGCTTGGCGGAAATTAATTCATCAATGTCCGATTGAGAGAGATTATCGAAATCGTATCTGCGCGGTACGTTAATGTACAAATCTTCCATTTTTATGAAAGGTCCGAACCGTCCTTTTCCTTTTGTTACAGGTTTAAAATCATAGAAGGCGATGGGAGCATCTGCCTGTTGCTTTTCATTTATTATTTGTATTGCCCTATCCAAACTTACAGTCAGTGGATCTTCATTTTTGGGAATGGAAATAAATTGTTCACCCCATTTTACATAAGGTCCAAAGCGGCCGGAATTTACTGCTACTTCTTTATCCTCGTGCGTTCCAAGCGTCAGGGGCAGTTTGAATAGATCTAAGGCCTCTTCTAAAGTTATCGTTTCAATACTCTGACTGGACTTCAATGTTGCAAACCTTGGTTTTTCCTCCTCATCCACACTGCCAATTTGCACCATGGGGCCAAACCTTCCAAGCCTTGCCACAACAGGTTTTCCACTTACCGGGTCCACACCAAGTTCGTGTTCTCCCTTTGCTCGTGCGGCTGTTTCAATAGTTTTTTCTACTCTTTCATGAAACGGGTGGTAAAAATCGTCTATCATCTTATTCCATGCCATTTTACCCTGCGCTATCTCGTCAAATTCTTCCTCAATCTTCGCGGTAAAACCATAATCCATTACCCGCTCAAAATGTTCTTTCAGAAAATCAGTTACTACCATCCCCAAATCAGTAGGAAAAAGCTTTGAACGTTCCGCTCCCACATTTTCCATTTCACACCGCTGTGTAATCTTCCTATCCTTCAGGCTCAGTATCTGGTATTCACGTTTCACGCCCTCCTTGTCTTTGCGCTCTACATACCCTCTTTGCTGAATAGTGCTGATGGTAGGAGCATAAGTAGAAGGACGACCAATTCCTAATTCTTCCATTTTTTTCACCAGAGAAGCTTCGGTATATCTTGGTTGCGGACGAGAAAATTTTTCAGTTGCCCGCAGTTCCTGCAAATCCAGCATCTGCCCGATAGCAAGCGGGGGAAGCATGGACACATTCTCTTCTTCGCCATCCTCGTCATCCTTTCCTTCTGTATAAACTTTCAAAAAGCCATCAAATTTCATTACCTCACCGGTAGCGGTCAGGGGGTCGGGTTGGGTAGAAACATTGATTTTCGCAATTGTTCTTTCCAGTTGGGCATCTGCCATTTGGCTTGCCATTGTGCGCTTCCATATAAGGTCATAAAGACGGTGTGTGTCAGGATCGCCAATGGAAGTAGTGTTCATATCTGTGGGACGAATCGCTTCGTGCGCCTCTTGTGCAGATTCATTCTTTGTTTTGAAAATCCTTTTCTGGTAATACTTATCGCCGTATTGCGATAGCACCGCTCCGTGAATATTTTCTATAGCTGTTTCTGATAGATTTACTGAATCGGTACGCATATAAGTGATGTGTCCGTTTTCATAAAGCGTTTGTGCAATACGCATTGTTTTAGATACAGAATAGCCCAGCTTGCGACTCGCTTCTTGTTGCAAAGTAGATGTGGTAAACGGTGCCGCAGGCGATTTCTTTGCCGGCTTTACTTGAACGTCGCTTACTTTATAAGATGCTCCGACGCAGGTTTCAAGATAATTCCTGGCTGTATCTGCATTATTTAAATTTGTAGGTCCCTCTGCTTTAAAATTGACGGTTTTGTTGTTGATGTCAGGGGCCTGAAAATAAGCTTCAACTTTAAAACTGCTTTTCGTTTGAAAATGATTTATTTCCCGTTCGCGCTCCACAATCAGCCGCACAGCCACCGACTGAACTCTTCCGGCAGACAGGTTATTTCTCATGCTCATCTTCCTCCAAAGCACAGGCGATAGCTCGAAACCTACGATCCTATCCAACACGCGCCGGGCTTGTTGGGCATTCACAAGATTCATATTCACAGTGCGGGGATTGTCCACCGCCTTTTTGATGGCAGGTTTGGTAATTTCATGAAAAACAATCCGTTTCGTTTTATATGGATCTAATCCGAGTACCTCACATAAATGCCAGGAGATAGCTTCTCCCTCACGATCCTCATCCGTTGCCAACCAAACTTCTTCAGATTTTTTTGCAAGACTTTTCAGTTCACCTACAACTCTCAATTTATCATCCGATACCTTGTAAATAGGTTTGTAGCCGTTCTTTATATCAATACCCATGTCCTCCTTCTCAAGGTCGCGGATATGACCATAGCAGGATTTCACTTCAAAGTCTTTTCCGAGAATTTTCTCGATGGTTTTAGCTTTTGCGGGCGACTCAACAATCAACAGGTTCTTGGCCATTATTATTATTTAAGCGAAGAATACAAATAACAATCTCGTACCAATAATTGATACGAGATGTGCAATAATAGAGCATTGTTTTGTAAAAAAAGAAAAGGGCAACAATAATGCTGCCCTTATCTATCAGTATCAGAATTTATTAATGCGCAACTACAAAACGGTTAGTTACTTTTTCGCCATTTGCTTCTACAGTATAGAAGTAAATGCCGTTAGCAAGATTAGCTGTAGAAAATACAACTTTGCCGTTTGAAGCTTTCTGAGAAGCAAGCACTTGACCTACTGCGTTAGTAACGTTAACTGTAGCAACTGAAGTGTTTTTCAAAGAATAGGTGATAGTTACATCAGAAGCTGCAGGATTTGGATAAGCGTTAACTGCAGTGATGGAAGCATTAACATCATTTACAGACAAAAGAGGACATGTAGGGCATGTAAGTTTATAGTCAATAAGTGGATTTTCATGCCATACTGCAGAAGTGTAAGCATAAGAAGGAATATAGAAACCTCTCCAGCTATCTCCGGGAGGATCGTAGTAATCGTTGTACTTAGTAAGGCCTACGTTCCAATCGCCAGGAGTGTAAGTTTGGAAAGCACTAGTTTTTTCTGTGAAGTACCAAGCACGCCAGTGGTTGTGTTTGATACCTGTTTGTGTCATTGCAGTATCCCACATTGGAACGTTGCTGCTGCCGCTAATGAAAGTTACAGTAGCACCAACCAGTTGACCAGCAGGGATATTAACACCAGTTATACCAACACCGTACATGTTAAGACCTTCAAAATTGCTACCCGCACCGGCAGTATCATCAACCTTAGAAGCATCGAGATAAATGTCTCTAACCACTACGTTTGGAGCACCGGCAGAAGCTTTACCTGCAATGTTGCGAACGGTGTCATGGAAAATCTCTGCAAATCTTACGGTATCGTAACCAAACTTAGCTTGCTGACCCGTGAAATAATAAATAGGAAGATTAGTGTTGGTACCATAACCGTAAACAACAGCAACACGCAAAGTATCTACAAC
Organism: uncultured Taibaiella sp.; assembly: GCA_937870855.1. Taxonomy (GTDB): domain Bacteria; phylum Bacteroidota; class Bacteroidia; order Chitinophagales; family Chitinophagaceae; genus JAFIGV01. The sequence continues at coordinate 5,862 of CALMWT010000099.1, read as the reverse complement.
AGTGCTCGGAGTAGATGGGTTTCTTTGATACTCACCATATACTCTAATAGAATCTAACTGATAAGGATTAGAATTACCTATTGCAATTTGATTACCAATTGTAGATACCAAACCTGGATCGTTGAACATGGTAGTGCTTGGATCAAGTACAGAACCAAAGCTGGTTAAAAAGACAGTGTCAAAACCGGCAGTAGCACCAAAGAAGCTAACAAGCTTTTTATCGCTCATGAAAGAGCGGCCGAAGTTTTGAGCAGGGTCGCTACCAAAGGTAATAAGCAGGTCAACGAAGTTGTACCATCGGCTACCACCCAAAGTAGTTTTCATGTGCCCAGCTGTAGGGGTAGCTGTGAAATTGAATGTTTCGTCAAGACTGGGAACAGTACTTACCTTCTGATTACTGTTGAAGGAAGCTGACTTGTTCACAAGTTGCTGTGCATTTGCCGTTGCAGCAACCGCTCCCGCAGCAAAAAGTAAAAGTAATTTTTTCATCTCAATAGTTTTTGTGTACAATGTTAGTTAACGTAAAGGTAAAGAGTATCGTGCAAAGAAGACAAATTTTTTTAGCAGTTTAGTTTGGCTTGAATTGTCATAAAACACGGCATTTTTATGCTAAAAGAAAGGACTTTACTTTTGCGTGACATTAAACGCTTTATGCTCCCGGAATTTGACAATACAGAAGTAGCTTTTAAATACAAAACGAACAGAGATCTTAAACAAGCACAGTTCCTTTTTTCCTCAATGGGATCCCCAACGCTTACGGGCTTAGGCATCTGGTTTACCAAATGGGCTATGAAAATCGGATTACCCATAAATGGAATCATTAAAAGCACCATCTTCAAACAATTTTGCGGAGGCGAAACCATGCAGGAAGCCGCACAAACTGCCAATATGCTCGCTCAATATAATGTAGGCGTAATAATGGATTATGGTGTGGAGGGGAAAGAAGATGAACATGAATTTGACAAAGCCGTTCCTGAGTTTATAAAAGCTATAGAATACGCATCTACTAACAAAAGCATCCCTTTTATAAGCGTAAAAATTACAGGTTTTGCCCGGTTTCAATTGATGGAACGTGTACACAATAAAGTCCAACTCAGTGATAATGAACAAGCAGAATGGAATCGTGTGGCAAACCGTATTGAGAGAATTTGTGCCGCAGCATACGAAAACAACGTAATGGTATTGGTGGATGCAGAGGAAACATGGATTCAGGAGGCTGTAAACGAATTGGTGGATGCAATGATGGAAAAGTACAACAAAGAACATGCAGTTATCTTCAACACTTTTCAGTTGTATTGCCACGGTACACTTGCGTATCTTCAGGAAGCCTACAAGATTGCTGAAAGTAAAAACTATAAACTGGGTGCGAAACTGGTGCGCGGTGCTTACATGGAAAAAGAAAGAAAACGTGCAACCGAAAAAGGTTATCCCTCGCCTATCCAGCCCAATAAGTCAGCTACAGATAAAGACTACGATGAAGCAGTTATTTTTTGCCTTGACCGATTGAACAATCTTTCATTATTCATTGGTACACACAATGAAAAAAGTTGCCTGCTTGCTGCAAAATACATGAAGGAGAAAGGCATTAAGCGGGATGATAAACGCGTTTACTTTTCTCAACTTTTTGGAATGAGTGATAATATTTCATTGAATCTTGGGTATGCGGGTTACAATGTTGCGAAATATCTTCCTTATGGTCCTGTGAAAGATGTGATTCCCTACCTCATGCGCCGGGCACAGGAAAACACTTCCGTTGCAGGACAGACGGGCAGAGAACTTTCTCTTATAAACACCGAACTGAAAAGAAGAAGAGACTAATGGCTGCATAAATAATAAAGCCACCTACTTGGGTGGCTCTATTATAAAAAGATCTTCACTATCCTTTTTCATTTTATATCGTTCTCTCGCGTATTCTTCGAGCCGTTCGGGATTTTTAGTCAACTCGTAATATTCCTTTTCCATTCGTGCAATCTCGGAATGCAGGTAGGCAATATTTCTGTCTGTCTCTCGTATTTCGTTCTTCCGCTCTTCCTGTGCCGACCAGTTGTTAGAGTCGAAATAAATCATCCAGGCTGCAAAAGCTGCACCTGTAATGAGGAACTTATTTGTGAGAATACGAAAAAGCTTTTTCATGCAAGGACTCTTTACAGATGTCTAAATTAATTTACTTCTCTGACTATTGTTATGAAGCCTTTCTAAACTTATCAACATCCCATTTCCACTTTACTTTCCAAACATCAAAGCGTTTTTAGGATAGTACGCGTTGGAACCCAACTCTTCTTCAATACGGAGCAGTTGGTTATACTTAGCCATGCGGTCAGAGCGTGATGCGGAGCCAGTTTTTATTTGTCCGCAATTGAGTGCCACAGCAAGATCTGCAATAGTTGCATCTTCTGTTTCTCCGGAACGATGGCTCATAATAGTGTTGTAGCGATTATGCTGCGCGAGGGTTACTGCATCAATAGTTTCACTCAACGATCCTATCTGATTTACTTTTACAAGAAGTCCGTTGGCAATGCCTTCTGTAATTCCTTTTTGAAGACGCTTTACGTTGGTTACAAAAAGATCATCGCCCACAAGCTGCACATTTTTTCCTACAGCATCGGTTAGCATTTTCCAACCTTTCCAGTCGTCTTCTGCCATACCATCTTCTATGCTTACAATCGGATATTTTTTACACCATTGTGCCCAAAATTCCACTACCTCTTCACTGCTCATTTTTGCACCGCTCGATTTATGAAAGACGTACTTTTTGCTTTTCTCATCATACAGTTCACTGATTGCAGCATCCATCGCAATTGCTACTTCCTCGCCCGGTTTGTAGCCTGCTTTTTCAATAGCTTTTAAAACAGTTTCAATGGCTTCTTCATTGCTTTGAATGTCTGGCGCGAAACCGCCTTCATCGCCTACATTGGTAGAATAACCCTTGTCTTTCAAAACTCCTTTCAGGTTGTGGAAAATCTCAACACCCCAACGTAAACCTTCGCTAAAGCTTGACGCGCCAACAGGCATTACCATAAATTCCTGAAAGTCTATTTTATTATCCGCATGTGCGCCACCGTTCAAAATGTTCATCATGGGCACAGGAAGCGTCTTGGCATTTGCACCGCCAACATAACGATACAGCGAAAGTCCGGTAGCTTGTGCCGCAGCTTTTGCAGTAGCCATGCTTACGGCAAGAATAGCATTTGCGCCGATCTTTCCCTTATTCTCGGTTCCGTCTATTGCCAGCATGGTAGCATCAATGCCGCGCTGGTCGGTAATATCCCAGCCATACAATTCTTCAGCCAGTTTATCATTTACATTTTCCACTGCCTTCATTACGCCCTTGCCCAGATAACTTTTCTTGTTCCCATCGCGCAATTCTACTGCTTCGTGCTTGCCGGTAGATGCCCCGGAAGGAACAGCGGCACGCCCCATGTGACCATCGCTGGTATAAACATCAACTTCTACAGTAGGATTGCCACGCGAATCAAGTATCTGGCGGGCAACAATGTTGGAAATGAAACTCATGATATGATTTGATTTGTGATTAATTTCAGAATGCGGGCAAAGGTAATAAGTTTTGATTGAGGCTTTGTTTAATCAAAGATGTCTTTCAGATATTGTGAACAAAATTCTGCGTCCGAAATTTCTGCGAAACTATTTTTGCGCTCTATGATTTATCATTTTGTTGTTGGCGATCATGCTGCAGAGGCATTGAAAGCCGCAGTGATTTCGGAAACAACTTTGCAAGGCGATGTAATTATGCTGAAAGATATTTTGCATGTAGGACCGTTGAGAAAAGAAGAAGGGCAATCGTTTAGTGAGTTGCGTTCCTCCTATTGGCAACAAATACTTCCAAATGAAAAAAGCCCTGTGCAGGTAGATGATATGGAACGCTTGCTTGCAGTATCAGGCGAAATGTATAAAGACTCAAATATTCAAGCTTGGTTTTGGATGGCTCCTTCTCCTGCTGATGTCTGCGCTTACTATTGGGTGCTACCTTATTTATCTAAGCATCTTGGCCGGTTTTATATTTTAAACATTTCAGGATTGCCTTTTCTCGACGAGCAGGGAAAATTATTTTACCCCAAAAGCATTAGCCACATTCTTCCAAAAGAATTGGTGAAAGCAAGAAAACTTGCCCGTCAGGTTACACCTTCGGAAATGGAAGTGGATAGCGACGAATGGATAAAATTGGTGGAAGAAAATGCACCATTACGTACACATGAAGGTGGAAAGAAAATTCAATCGCGCAGTGAAGACTTCTATGATAGCCAACTGATGAGTTTTTGTTCGCAGCAATTTCAAAAAGCATCAAAAATTGTAAGGCAGACTTTGGCAAAGTACAGTGTTCCCACAGGAGATATATGGCTTGGCTGGAGACTGAGAAAACTTGTGATGGAGGAAAAACTTGCAGCACAAGGCGATACCTCGAAAGCTTTGAATGAATTTGACGTAAAATTGCCAGGAGAAATCATCCTTTCTTCACAGACAGAAACTGCCTAAGCCAATGACCATAATTCCTTTAGAACCATTCAACCGAGACAACCGCGGATACAACTGCGAATATTATCACGATCGTATGGGTCAACATGTATTGGTGTATAGTAAAGCAGGAGCAGTGAGAGGTGGACATTATCATAAAGGCATTTCACTCACAAAAAATCCTGAAATTGTCATCTTGCTTTCCGGTGTTTGCACGCTTAATTGGAGGCAACCCAATTCTTCAACTCTGGAAACTAAAACCGTAGAAGGGCCAGTAAGAATTGAGATTCCACCTTATACCTGGCATCAGTTTATTTTCGCAACAGAAAGTGTAATGTTTGAAATGAATTCTTTGTCGGAACATGCAGCCGATACTTTTTATGATCAGTAAACTTTTAGCTGGGTTTTTGTCCATGTTTATGTCCGATCTCACCTGATTGGGCAATTTTGTTGGCAAGGCTCCTCCATCCTCCTCCGTTATATACATTCCTAAATCCGCATCCTTTCAGCAAAGATCTTGCTGAGGCACTGCGCATACCGGAAGAACAACAGGTGATAATAGGTTGAATCTTATCTAACTGACTAAGATGTGCATATAAAGCATCAAGCGGTATGTTTATTGACCCCTGAATATTCCCTGCAATGTATTCTTCTTTTCTGCGGACATCCACTATTTGTGCGCCATCTTCTAACAGTTTTGAAAAGTCAGGTGAATTCGATCCACCAAACAACTTCCTGATAAAATTGAACATAGCTAATTGTGAATTGATTGTACAATTTGATTGCTATTGTTGAATATCTCTGCACCATTATAAATCACCTCCCAGGTTACAGGCATTATCTTCTTCATCATACTGCTAACGCCGCAAAATTTTTCCTGCGAATCCATAACTGCTTTCAAAGCTGGTTGCGCGTTTGTTTCCAGCCCTTTGAATTCATAAACTAAATGAATCGAAACATATTCTACAGGCGGTTGTTTACTGACTTCACCGCTCACTTTTATATTAAAATCATCTACAGCGCAGCCTGATTTACGCAGTATTGCGACTACATCCATACCTGTGCAACCTGCAAGCGCCGATAGCACAAAAGGCTTTGGAATAGGCCCCTGATCTTCGCCACCTACTCTTTCTGGCGCATCCATCACTACAGTATGTCCATTAATGAGGGCATTGAATTGCATTTTACCCATCCATTGGGTTTCAACTTCGTGTTTCATTTCGCTTAATTTTTTGTTCTTTGAAAAGCATCGAAAACGAAAATAGCCATGGCAAATAACCCGATAGGAAAGTACACGGTGATTGTAGTCAGTGGTAAGAATGATTGATGCACACATTCTGTATTGTCCTGAAATAGGTTGACAGTTTTAAGAAGTCCCGATTGCCTCTGGTG
>CALMWT010000098.1 GCA_937870855.1 uncultured Taibaiella sp. | reverse complement strand
AAAAAATCTGATCGCATTCTATGCCCTCGCCCTTGTGCGTGCGCTGAAAAATAATGTGGTCATCATCATACCCAAAATATGCCTCGGCATTGTCGCCACCAAAGGTTAGTTGCCTTACATTTTTAAAATGTTTTTCATCGGGGTAAATGAGCGTGTTTTTCTGTTGCTTTTGAGCCGCCGCCGTAAGAGACGTTAGCAGCATTGCTCCGGTTAATAACTGTTTGAAAATCATGGCTTAAAATTACGCCGCAAAGCTACGGGCATGTTTTATGACAATGGGGCATTGTTTGTCATTCTATTGTAAAGAGGCGTTTTGGTGTAATCATTGGGTGTTCATTGCGTGGAATGAATCGCCGTACAGTGGTGAAATCTACTTTATTTATTTTTAAACCGCAATTGCACAAAAGGTATAATTCACCAAAAAATGAAAAGCATTGTTAGACTCGCCTCAATTCTAATAATAGGAATAGTAATCATTTCATTAGTCGCTATCAATGTTTGTTGGGTAAACATTATCAACGGAGTTGATAAAGCAGAACTCTTTGTTGTTTTTTTTAGCTTAATCGCTTGTGGCAGTTTTCTCTATTTTATACTTTTTGCGAATTTAATTTCAATAAATAAACATGGTCAAGCCTTCACTTTCAGAAGTATTGCAAAAGGGAAAAGAACCTATTCATTTACAGAAATTCACCAGTTTATTATCTGGTATCAAGGATCCATGACAAAGGCAATCGCTAAAAAACTATCTTTTAAAACTGTAGATGGCAAAACAAATATAGTGACTGGTATAGAAACTCAAAATCTCGCCGATGTTGAAGAGTTTTGCATAAATACATTTATCGAACCGGATAAGAGAGAATTTTGGATTGACTGTAGCTTATGGATCGAAAAACAGATGCGCTTCCTATACACTGCCTACGCAATAGCCACTTTCGTTATTCTATGCATAGTTGGCTATTTCATGCTTATTACAAAACGTGACAGCTTTCAGGAGGAAGGAGTAATATTGTCTGTTTTTCTGGCTTTTACTCTTTGGCTTCTTTATCGTCTTATTCTTGTTCGGAAACGAATAAAACGTCTGAAACACATCTCTACATTCTTGGCGCATTCTTAAAGTCTGATATCATCAATCTCACTCAAGGCAAATGTTTCTTTGATTCTTATCCTTCCGTCCACTTCATGCACAGTAGCGCATTCTATTTTGGGGTCGTGCTCGAAGAAAAGCACCCAATTGTTGGCGGCGGCTTCGCGCAGTATTTTTTTCTTTTCGGTTAAAGTATTGAGCGGGCGCATATCGTAAGCCATTACCCACGGCATAGAAATGTGGGCGGCGCTGGGAATGAGGTCGGCACAGAAAAGCACCGTAGTACCGTTGTAATTTATTTGCGGCAGCATCATAGCATCCGTATGTCCGTTTACTATTCGCACATTTATATCTTGAATCCACTGTGTGCCATCGGGCGCATCTATGTATCGTAGTGTGCCTTCGCGCTCTGAAAGGGGCATAAAGTTTTCTTTGAGGAAAGAAGCTTTTTCGCGTTCATTGGGTTTAGCGGCGCTTTGCCAGTGTGCGAGGTTGCTCCAGTACACAGCTTTAGGAAATGCTGGGATTAGTTCATTGCCTTCTTTTTTCACAGCTCCGCCACAGTGGTCGAAATGCAGATGGGTAAGAAATACATCGCTTATATCATTGGGGGTGAAGCCATGTTTTGCAAGATTTGTTTCAATGCTATCCTCGCCATGCGGATGGTAGTGGCTAAAGAATTTTGGGTCTTGCTTATTGCCCATTCCGGTATCTATAAGTATGTTGTAATTGCCGTGTTCTATCAGCATACAGCGCATAGCCCAGCTACACATATTGTTGTCATCGGCGGGATTTACTTTTTGCCACATACTCTTGGGCACTACACCGTGCATAGCGCCGCCATCGAGTTTAAAATAGCCTGCGTTGATGGAAAATAATCGCATAAAAAATCAGATAACGGAAGATTGTAAATGTTGCTTCTTTGCTTTTGCAATGGCAAGATACAAAATGACCATACCGATGGCAAAGAAAGTAACGAGCGCCATAATGCTGTTGCGCATAGAGCCGGTAAGTTCTTCTATAAAACCAAAAGAAAACATACCGATAACGATGGCGAGTTTTTCGGTTACATCATAAAAGCTAAAGAAAGAAGTAGTGTCTTTTGTTTCGGGCATTAGCTTAGAATAAGTCAAGCGGCTTAATGATTGTATGCCACCCATCACCAGTCCCACCACAGTTGCAATAATGTAAAATTGCGTAGCAGTAGTAATGAAGTATGCGTAAATGCAAATGAGTATCCAGATAAACACTACAAACAATAAGACTTTCAGATTCCCGAATTTTTCGGAAAGCTTTGCCATGATGTATGCCCCTGCTATAGCCACTAATTGAATAATAAGGATGGTCATGATAAGTTGCCCTGTTTCGAGTTTCAACTCTTTTGCGCCAAAGATGGTTGCTGCCAGCATTACGGTTTGTACGCCCATACTGTAAAAGAAAAATGCGCCGAGATAAGTTTTTAAAACCGAGAGATGTTTTAATTGCCGCCACACTTTTTTTAATTCATAAAAGCCATTGATAAAAATGTTTTTCTCAGGATGCTGCGTTAAAGGTTTCCCATCCGGCAATTTGGATAGCGGAATATGAGCAAATGCAAACCACCAAACGCCAACTAATAGAAATGAAAAACGGGAAGCATCGCCATCGTCATATATTCCTATCCAATGAAACCATTCGGGTTTGAAGACAAAAACAAAACAGATCAATTGAAGCAAGACGCTACCAATGTACCCAAACGCAAATCCCTGAGCGCTTACTTTATCACGTTCACTTTCTGTAGCTATTTCAGGAAGAAAAGCATTGTAGAAAACAAGGCTGCCACAATAACCAATGGCTGCTATGGCAAAGAGAATAATTCCGAGTTCCAGCGTATCGCCTTTGAAAAAATAAAGACCTGCACATGCCAGCGAACCTACATAGCAAAACAACCGCATAAAACTTTTCTTATTGCCCTTGTAATCTGCAATGGAAGAAAGAATAGGTGAAAGCAACGCAATAACAAGATAGGCGGCAGCCAAGGCATAATCGAACAAGGCCGTATTAGTGAATGTAGCGCCAAAAAATTCGACCTTGTCGTTTACAATTTCAGTTCCTTCTTTTTGCGAAGTAATGGCTGTGTAGTAAGCCGGGAAAATGGTGGAAGTAATGACGAGATTGTAAGCGCTGTTAGCCCAGTCGTACATAGACCAGGCGCGGTGGAGTTTTTTGTTGGATGCTGTGTGCATGATGCACTAAAGTAGAGAAAAACTTGTCGCTAAAAAGGAACGCAGATTTTCATGATCAAAATGATCATTACAGATAGATATCATGAAAATCCTAGGATCAGCGTTCTATTTAGTTCTTACTCTGCCACCATATAATTACACAACTTGTACAAAGCTCTTGCACCCACAATGCTATCAATTCCATCGCCCGTGTGTTGGCCGGTGCTTACTTCATTCAGATCAAAACCGATTAGTTCTCTGCCACTTTTCTTCAATGTTTTAAAAAGATAAAACACTTCGTCTAATTCAAAACCGCCGGGCACAGGTGTTCCTGTATTCGGACAAAGCTTTGGGTCAAGCCCGTCTATATCGAAGCTGATGTAAACTTTTTGTGGTAGTTGCTCAACGATCTCTTCGCAAATTTTTTTCCAGGTATCGCCTTCAAATTGTCGCTCTTTTATGTCTTTGTCGAAGTAGGTTATGATGCGGTCATTCTGCTGCGACATTTCTATTTCTTCATCGCAATAATCGCGTATGCCTACTTGCACCAGCTTTTTTACCTGCGGAATTTCATGGATCACATTATACATGATGGATGCGTGCGAATAAGTAAATCCTTCATAAGCCTTTCGCAAGTCTGCATGTGCATCTATTTGCAAAACACCAAATTCCGGATGTATATCCGATAACGCTTTTATAAAACCCAACGGTGTGCTGTGATCTCCTCCCACTAATCCCACTTTTTTCCCGGCTTTTAAAAGCGTAGAAGTCATTTCATGAACCCAGTTGTGAAGTAGTACACCGCCGTCGTTTACTTCTTTCAGCTTTTCTTTCAACTGCTCATTTTCTTCCACAGAGCCGCCATCTATCAGGTGCGAAATGATCAACTCTGCACATTGGCGCAAGTAGTCACTTTTCTTTTTGATGTTCTTATCTATCGGCAACATGTAAAAGCCTTTTTTCCAGCCATCGCGCACATCTGGATCGTAGAGATCAACCTGCATCGAAGCATCGAAAATATTTTCCGGTCCGCGAGATGTTCCGTCACGATAAGAAATAGTTACTTCCCAGGGCACAGGGAGCAACACAAGCGATGCGTCTGCTTCTTTAAAAGGTAGTCCGAATATGTTGTTTGATTTTAGTCCAACCGAGTTAGGATCGAAGCCCGATAAGTCCATCGCCATTATAGAATTTTTTAACGCCCGCGAAATTAAAACTTAAATGGCAGAACACTCTTTATCCCCTAACTTTGCGTCACCGAAAAGCAATAATAGTTCCTACCCTTAATTGTTTATACCACATGAAAAAAACGCACATCGTAATATTGGTTTTGGTTGCTGCTGCCGTGTGTATTATCGTTAGCATGTTTGGCGACTTCAGCACTTATGAAACATTTTCTTCGGCCGCTAAAGAGCCAGGCAAGCAATACCATGTTATTGGTTTTTTAGAAAAGGATAAAGCGATGGAATATGATCCGGTAAAGGATCCCAACCATTTTTCTTTTTTCGTAAAAGATAAAGCCGGAAATGTGAGTAAGGTAATTTTCAACGGAGCCAAACCTACAGATATAGAAAGAAGTGAGCAGATAGTGATGACCGGATATGTGGAAAATGGTACGTTTCGCTGCAATAAAATTCAGATGAAATGCCCATCGAAGTATAAGAAAGATCAGGTAGTAGTGGGGAATGGTTAATTCTGAGTTTTTGAATTTTGAGTTATGGAAACAATATTCATACAGGTTGAGAAAAAGGAAGATGCCGATTTGATAAAGAAATTTTTATCGAAAATGCAGTCTGTGATCAACGTGGGTACTTCCAAAAACAAACGCCTGAATAAATTTATTGAGGAGATGGAAATGGAAGAAGATATTAAAGCATTTGACGAAGCCAAACGTAAAAACCAAAAATTCTTTTCGTTAAAAGAAGTTGAGAAAGAATTGATGAAAGAAGGCAAACTTTAAGATGCTGTACCACGTAATCATATCTGACGACGTAAAGAAGTTTTTAAAAGAACTGGACAAGAAGACTAATCGCAGAATCTGGGAAAAGATTACTGATTTAGCCAATAGACCAAGACCTGATGGCTACATTAAATTGAAAGGATTAGAGGCGTAAAGAATCAGAATAGGCAACTATAGAGTGATTTATGAGATTAAAGATAGAGAACTAATTGTGGTGGTCGTAAGAGTTAGTCATCGCAAAGACGTTTACGAATAGAGATTATAAGCACACACTAACTTAAAACAGGAAAGAAATTGGATACAAACTTCGTAGGAGAAAATCTCAGACCCGGGCAACTGGGTCATTTTTTTGTAATTCTGTTCTTCGTGTCCGCATTGTTCAGTGCCTACAGTTATTTCCGGGCAGCGAAGACCGAAGGGGATGTGAAACTGAGTACGTCGTGGCTGCAATTGGGAAGAACCGGCTTTATAATTCATGCAGCTTCTGTCATCGGTACTTTTCTCGCACTTTATTACATCATAGCCAACCATCTTTTTGAGTATCACTATGCCTGGGAGCATTCATCAAGATCGCTTCCTATGAAGTATCTGCTTTCCAGTTTTTGGGAAGGGCAGCAGGGAAGCTTTATGCTGTGGGCTTTTTGGCATGGCATACTCGGCTTGTTTGTAATGAAGACAAGTAAGGTAATGGAAAGCCGTGTAATGGCAATCATTGCTCTGGTACAAGTGGCACTTGCTACTATGTTACTTGGTTTTCATTTTGGTGATGCCGTGAAAGTTGGAAGCACTCCATTTATGCTGTTGCGCGACGCAATGCAGGATGCGCCTATTTTCAAACAGGCAAATTATTTAAGCTTTATTCAGGATGGAAACGGATTGAATCCCTTGCTACAGAATTACTGGATGGCTATTCATCCACCGGTATTATTCTTAGGATTTGGCGCTACACTCATTCCATTTGCTTATACAATTGCAGCGCTTTGGAAGGGTGAGTATCAAACCTGGATTAAAGAAGCACGAGTGTGGACTTTGTTTGCGGGTGCATCACTCGGTTTAGGCATTATGATGGGCGGAGCCTGGGCTTACGAATCGCTCACATTTGGCGGCTATTGGGCTTGGGATCCTGTAGAAAATGCCTCGCTCGTTCCCTGGCTTACATTGATAGCGGGATTACACACACTTATAATTTTCAAGGCAACAAAGCGCTCTTTACCAATCACGCTTATTTTACTTACCGCTACTTATTTACTGGTATGGTATTCCACCTTCCTCACCCGCACCGGCGTGCTGGGCGATACCTCTGTTCACGCATTTACAGGCGAAGGAAAATCTCTGTACTGGCATTTGATAGTGGTCTTAGGCGTGCTTTTATCGCTTTCAATTGGTTTGATTGCCTACAGATGGAAAACTTTACCGCGAGTGAAAGGAGAGGAGGCACTAAGTTCCCGCGAATTTTGGATGTTTATTGGTTCGTTTGTACTGCTGCTTTCAGCTTTACAAATTTCCATTAGCACTTCAATTCCTGTCTGGTCTCCACTGGCAAAAATGATTACCGGAAAAGAAGTTGCCCCGCCGGTTGATCCAATACAGCATTACAATAGCATACAAGTGTGGGTAGCTATTATTGTAGCGGGCTTGTCGGCTTCTATTTTGTTCTTGCGTTTTAAAACCAGCGATACTAAAATTGTGTGGCGACGTTTGGGTGCAGCTGCGCTTATTGCATTAGTGCTAACTGTTACCATTGCTATCATTCAGAAGTTCAATGTACCCCAATACATTCTTTTACTTTTCGCCTCCATATTCGCTATTGTTGCAAACATCTATTATGCTTTCGGCATTCAAAAGCAAGCGAAAAAAATGGGACCGGCCATTTCCCATCTTGGCTTTGGATTATCGCTTTTGGGAATTTTACTTTCTTCTTTCAACAAGGAAGTAATTTCCTTCAACACACTCGGTGTCACTATGGATTTTGGTAAAGAGACTGCGGCAGAAAATGCTAAGGAAAGCCGGGAAAATGTTTTACTGTTTAGAGGAATGCCTGTGGCCATGGCCGATTACATGGTTACTTATCAGGGCGATTCTCTTTCTACCACAGACCCCCGCACTTTTTATAAAGTTTATTATGAAAGAAGGGACAGCGCCACAGGAAACGTTGAGGAAACATTTACTTTATATCCTGATGCTTTTGTAAATCCGAAAGGACAAGAGGGACTTATTGCAAATCCATCTTCAAAACATTATTTACACAAAGACATTTTTACCTACGTCACTCAGGTGCTCGACCCCACCAAGAAAGTAGATACATCGGCTTACAACACATACACTGTAAAGAAAGGAGACAGCGTCTTTTTGTCAATGGGGTATTTGGTATTTAACGATTTTGAAGAACCTTCTTATGAACAAAAGTCAGGGAACCTTTCAGTTAAGGCAAACCTTTCTGTTTATGATCTTAGAGGGAAAGCCGGTGAAATGACACCAGTTTATTCTATCCAAAATAATACCTACCAAAGTTTTGAAGAGGATACATTGAAATCTATGGGACTGTATGCGCGGTTTACGAAAGTAATTCCCGATCAGAATTCTATTGAGCTACAGATAAAGCAGACCGATCCTAAAGATGATTACATCGTACTGAAGGCACTTGTTTTCCCTTTTATCAATATACTGTGGCTAGGAATAATTGTGATGGTAGCAGGGTTTCTTCTTAGTATGTGGAATAGAATTACGAAGAAGGAAAATCGCATAGCGATTCCTGAGAAGAGATAGTTTTTGTTTCTTGGGTAAAGTGATTTTATCTGAAAGCGCTCACAACTTTAACTTCCGCGTTCTGAGCTGGAAGAAATAGAAAAGAGGCTGTATCAAATCAACGATACAGCCTCTTCTAATTTACTGGTATTTCTTTACTTATTCCAAAGCGAAGCATCACCACCATCTACACCATAATCATCGGTGATTCCATTCTGATCTCTAACAAGGTAGCGGATAATTATTTTTCCGTTTGCTCCATAAAACTGGTCGTCAACTATGTACCCGAAACCTCTAACTGTTTTATTGTTGATTATCTGATTCGGAATTGTGAGACTATCGCCTTTTACAAAAGCCTGCACATCCTCTAAAAAGCTGTTGCGGAAATTTCTGATCCGAAGCTCTGTAATATTAGGGCCTGCTTCTACAGCTATTGAGTATTGTGCGGCATCAGAGTAGGTGCCGTCTTCAGTTACATGCCACACACCAAGGTAGCGCGTGCGTGTGATGGTTTCACACTGGTTGCCTTCATATCCGCTGGGGCAAAGACACATTCCATCCGTACAAACGCCGCCATAGGCACATACTATGGCTTTACATTTATCTTCTTTGCAAGACGAAAAAGTTACTGCAGTAAAAGCAGTCAAAGCGCCGAGCGCTGACAGCATCACAATTTTAAAACGGGCTTTCATTCGCACCTATTTTTTTAAGAATCTTAAAGATAAAAGAAAACATTTCTAAAAAGCAACCTCGACTAATGATATGCGGACAACAAATATGGACGCAAACCCTGCAATTGCTTTTGCTTCGGCTAAAGTTGTAAATTTTCCCCGTAAAAACAAATGATTGGCAAGATTATCTTTCAGCCTCAATCTTATAAGCTTTGATACCGCGGTAGATAGCCATTGCAATTTCATGTTGCCCTGCTTCCGAATTCATGTAGGCTTCTTCATCCGGATTATTAATAAAACCACATTCTACAAGCACACCCGGCATAGCGCTTCCTGCCAATACCTCCAGTCCCATTTGCTTTACGCCTTTATCTACTCTTCCCTGATTAGCAAATTCTTGCTGTATTTTCGATCCGAGCGAAACGCTTCTGCTAAGAAAAGCTTGTGAGTATTGTGCAATAATGATTTGCGTTTGGGGATCATTCATGTTGAGCAAACCTGGTTCATCGGTCACTACATCTCCGTATTCACCAATGGCATTTTCTTTTTCGTTATTGCGGTGAAGTCCTAATACAAAAGTCTCCGTACCGGTTGCCTGAGTAAACCTGTTGCGAATGGTTTTATAAACCGGCACTTTTACTTTTTTCTTTCCTTTTTTCACTATTCTCGTTCCTTGCTGTACTCGGGTAACTGTTCCTGCTGTAGCATTGATGTGAATAGAAATAAACAGATCGCCATTTGCTTTGTTAGCTATTTGATGTCTTTCGGGAAGTGTAGGATAAACGTCTGAAGTTCTTGTATAAATCACCTGTACATCTTTCAGGCTATCGCGAATGATTTTTCCCACACGAAGTGCAATGGCAAGAGTAAGCGTCTTTTCGTTAGAAATTTGTCCGCGAGCGCCTCCATCATGCCCGCCATGGCCTGCGTCTAAGACAATTTTGGAAACTTTCTTACCGTTGGCAGAAACGAGCTGAGGGGCACAAAATATGGTGAAGACAAAAAACAGAAGTTTTATGCGCATAATTGGAAATTGCAGTCTGAAGTGTATAAAATTATAGTCTGATTAATGAACTTACAAATGAGCTATTTTTGTGCCCGTTCATGAGCCTGTGCGGTAAAATTATCCTAAAAAAGCCATTGATGCACTGTTTGCCCTACATGCTTACAGTGTTTTTTATATTCGCCTTAACAACGAACTCCGTTGCACAAACACGCATTGGTAAGGATGCTACATCAGTTGCTGTAAATGATTCCCTTGCATTAAGTATAGATAGTTTAAGCGCCACCAACACCTCCGACTCTGTAACTATTTCAAATCTTGAAGATTCGCTTGGAATAAAAATTTCGCCGGATGCACTCACTTCACCGGTTACGGCAACTGCTACCGATTCGGCAGTGCTCGACATGAAGAACAATCTTTTTTATCTCTACGGCGATGCACAGGTAAATTATGAAGATCTGAAATTGAATGCCGGGCAAATAACCTTCGATCAAAGTACGAATACTGTAATAGCACAACCTGCTTTCGATACTTCAGGTGGAATTTTGAAACGTCCCACTTTTACGCAACGGCAGGAGACGGTGAGCTACGATTCGCTACAGTATAACTTTAAAAGTAAGAGAGCAATAATCAGGAATGCAAGATCGCAATATGGTGAAGGATTTGTGTATAGCCAGCAAGTAAAACGAAATCCTGATGAATCAATTTTTGGCTGGAGAAATGTTTATACAACTTGTGCGCTCGATACACCGCATTTTGGTATCAGAGCAAACAAAATAAAAGTAGTTCCGAATAAAGTGATTGCCTCCGCTTCTGCTAATATCGTAATTGAGCAAGTGCCTACGCCTGTATTTCTTCCGTTTGGACTGTTCCCAATTACTCAAAGACAGCGTTCGGGTTTTCAAATGCCCTCTTATACTTTTGAGCAGCAACGCGGGCTGGGTCTTACAAACGGAGGATACTATTTTCATCTGAACGATTACGTGGATTTCCTTTTCATGGCAAACATTTTCACCAAAGGAAGTTACAGTGTGAGCGGCATCAGCAATTACTCTAATCGCTATCGCTACAACGGTGGATTATCTTTTAGTTATGCTTACAATAAAACCGGTGAAAGCTACGAACCGGGTGCTTCCACTACCAAAGATTTTATGGTAAACTGGCGGCATCAGCAAGATCCTAAAGCAAGACCAGGAACTAATTTTAGCGCGTCGGTGATGGCAGGTACTTCTTCCTTTTATTCCAACAACAGCTATAATGTAAATCAGATTCTCAACAATCAGTTTACATCAAATATCAGCTACTCAAAAAATTGGCAAAACAAACCTTACAGTCTTTCTGTAGCTGCGCGTCATAGTCAAAATACACAAACCCGATTGGTAGATGTTTCGCTGCCAGAACTAAATTTTTATGTAGCGCAATTCAATCCGTTTGAAAACAAAAAAAGAGTTGGTTCGCCAAAATGGTATGAAAAAATAAGTGCGCAATACAATTTCAATGCGGTAAATCAAATCTCATTTTACGATACAGCTTTTAGTTTGAATACACTTTCGTTAGGCGATTTTAGAAATGGCTTCAAACATTCCATTCCTATCAATGCCTCGTACAATGTTTTGCGTTTTATCAATCTTTCTTTTGGTACTACCTACACCGAATATTGGCTCACAAATAAGACCTATCGTTTTTACAATGCAAACGAAGGGAAAATTGACACCGTAGGAAACAGAGGATTTTTTACAGCGCGCGACTTTAACGCAACTGCGCAATTGTCCACACGGATTTATGGGTTAAAAATGTTTAAGCGGGGAAAGCTAATGGGCATACGACATGTGCTTACACCCAATGTTGGATTTAATTACACACCCGATTTTGCGGCAGCGCCTTTCCGTTATTATTATCAGACAAGACTCGACACAAGTGGCAACCTTGCGTATTTATCGCCTTTTGAAACTTCTGTAATTGGGGTTCCTGGAATGGGACAGTACGGCGATTTTTCGAGCAGCATAAATTTTGGAATCAACAACAATCTTCAAATAAAAACACGGTCGAGAAAAGACACTACAGGAAACGGACGAAATGTGACTTTAATAGATGGTTTCAGCATTACATCGGCTTACAATATTGCAGCGGATTCTTTTAACTGGAGTACGTTCAACATGAACTTCCGCACGAACATTCTTGAGAAATTCAATGTGAGCGCCAATGCAGTTTTTGATCCTTATGCAACTGATTATGAAACCGGTCGAAGATTGCCGCGAACTATGTGGCAGGAAGGAACTGGAATTGCAAATCTTAGGAACGCAAACATTGCATTGAGCGCAAATTTCAGATCAAAGCAAAAAGACAAATCTGCCAACCCTGCTGTGCGCACCGATGAGTACAGCCAACTGATGCAAAACGGCGGCTATAACGATTATGTGGATTTTGATATTCCCTGGAGTTTGAATGTTGCTTACAGTCTGGGAATTGATAAACGATACACTGCTTTTTCAAAACGAGATACCATCAGACTTACTCAGAGTTTACTTTTCAGTGGCGATTTCAACGTGACATCAAGATGGAAAATGACCTTTTCCAGTGGCTACGATTTTGAGACAAAACAACTCACACTTACGTCTATTGATATTTACCGTGATCTTCATTGCTGGGAAATGCGACTTGGAACCATTCCGTTTGGTCCGCGCAAGAGCTATAACTTTACCCTTAGTGTAAAAGCTTCAATTCTCCAAGATCTTAAACTTGTAAGACGGAGAGATTTCCGCGATGCAGTGAATTTTTAGTTTGGTTGATTTGTTGATTTGTTGATTAGTTGATAGGTTAATAGGTTGATAGGTTAATAGGTTAATATGTTTTAGGTTAATTAGGTGAAGAGTGATTGGTCTCCATTATATCATTTGCATATTGCTTACTGCTTACTGCATACTGCCTACTGCTTACCGCCTACCGCCTACCTTTTACCGCTCACCGCACACCACTTACCCTCACTAATTGTACATTTGCGCCTCATTTGATTATTTTTGTACCCGCTTCAGTCAATCATATAAAAAGCTATTATGGCAATTGTAGATTTAGTAATGCCCAAGATGGGAGAGAGCATCATGGAGGCTACCGTTTTGAAATGGCACAAAAAACCCGGAGATAAAGTTCGGATGGATGAAACAGTGCTGGAGATTGCCACAGATAAGGTTGATAGCGAGGTGCCTTCTACAGGTGAGGGAACTATCACCGAAATTTTGTTTAAAGAAAATGATGTGGTGCCTGTAGGCACTGTCATCGCGAGAATAGATACTGTAGGTGTTGGCAATAGCACCGCTGCGCCGCAAGCTGCTCCAAGTTCGCCCCCGCCGCCTTCCGTTCAGCCGGTACAGCAATCTGCGCCTGTGACAGCACAAGTTGCCCCTGCGGTTGTTGCATCTGGTGATGGCAATAGATTTTATAGTCCGCTTGTTTTAAATATTGCCGGCAAAGAAGGCATTAGCATGAGCGAGCTGGAACAAATCCCCGGCACGGGCAACGAGGGCAGAGTTACGAAAAGAGATATTTTATCTTATGTAGCAAATCGTGGTAATGGTCAACCCGCGCAGAGCACTCCTCAACCACAGGTACAGCCCGCTTCTCAGCCACAAATGCAACACGCCGCACCACAAGAGCAAAGTGTGCAATCACAGCCCGCACCTGCCGCACCTGTGCAACAACCAACTCCAGCTCCATCTGCCGCTCCATCGAATTATGGAGGCAATGTTGAAATTGTGGAAATGGATCGTATGCGCAAGCTTATTGCAGATCACATGGTGCGTAGCAAGGCAACTTCTCCACACGTCACAAGTTTCACGGAGTGCGATGTTACCAACATTGTTCGCTGGAGAGAAAAGGCTAAAAAGGAATACGAAAAAAAGTACGGAGAGAAGATCACTTTCACACCCATTTTTATTGAAGCAATTGTGAATTGCATTCGCAAATTCCCGATGATAAATAGTAGTGTAGATGGCGATAAAATTTTGGTGAAGAAGGATATAAACATCGGAATGGCGGCTGCACTTCCGAGTGGCAATTTAATAGTGCCGGTTATAAAAAATGCGGATACTAAGAATTTGTTAGGGCTTACCAAAGACGTAAACGGTTTGGCAAATGCAGCGCGCACCAACAAACTAAAAGCCGATGATACACAAGGAGGCACTTTCACCATGACCAATGTAGGTACTTTCGGTAGCTTGATGGGGACACCCATAATTAATCAGCCACAAGTAGCTATATTGGCAGTGGGTAGTATCAAAAAACGCCCCATGGTTTTGGAAACAGAAGATGGGGATGTAATTGCAATTCGCCACATGATGTATCTGTCACTTAGTTACGATCACCGGATTGTAGATGGCTCATTGGGTGCAAGTTTTTTAACTGCTGTTGCGAACGAGCTTGAAGCATTTGATGTTAACAGAGAAATTTGATGGTGTTTGAAACAAAAAAACGTCCCGGTTCTGACAAGTTCCGGGACGTTTTCTTTTAGATAACCTTCGTTAAAAAAGCCTGGTGAAATAATAGACTAAAGCTGCCAGTAAACCACTTACCGGAATGGTAAGAACCCATGCCCACAGCAAATTGATGGTGACACCCCAGCGCACAGCAGATAATCGT
Organism: uncultured Taibaiella sp.; assembly: GCA_937870855.1. Taxonomy (GTDB): domain Bacteria; phylum Bacteroidota; class Bacteroidia; order Chitinophagales; family Chitinophagaceae; genus JAFIGV01. The sequence continues at coordinate 7,742 of CALMWT010000098.1, read as the reverse complement.
TTTGTAGCACCCACGCCAATAATTGAACCTGTGATGGTGTGGGTTGTACTTACAGGTATCTTCAATTGTTCCGTCACGAAAAGTGTAATGGCACCAGCAGTTTCTGCAGCTACCCCCTCAAAAGGAGTAACCTTAGTAATTCGGGTTCCCATTGTTTTTATGATCTTCCAACCGCCACTCATAGTTCCGGCGGCAATGGCAGTATAGCAAGCCAACGGCACCCACACAGGCATTTGCTCAAAACTGTCTATTTCTCCACCCGCTATCAATGCAGCAGTAATAATTCCCATCACCTTTTGTGCATCATTTCCCCCGTGACCAATGCTGAACGCAGCAGACGAGACAAGTTGCAATCGTTTAAACCACATTGTTGACTTCGACACATTCAGACTGCTTAGGAACAGGGAGAAAACCGCCATGATCAGTATGATAGAGGCAAGTAAGATCCATTTGAAATTTTCTCCAAAAAAAACAACTCTCCAGAAATACGATTTCACAGGCGGTTCGTATAATCGGGCGATATTTACAACTTCCCCGGCACGTTGAACAGCAAAATGAATACTATCACCAGTATGGTAGCGGGTGACGATTTTATCAAGCTGTTTTTGATCTTTTATAGGAATATTTTCTACCGCAAACAGAGTGTCATGTTTTTTCAGTCCCAATAGCTGTGCATGAGACTTGTTAGGAATTTCAGTAATCACTACGCCTTCCTTCACTATTTTATCATCCATCTTCATACCCAATAAACGTGAAGGACTGGTAACAAGATTTGCGGAAAGCATATAGAATACCGCGGCGATTACAGCAATCGAAAAGAGTTTCGGTAGTATTCCTTTTTTGAAAGAATTAATGAACCAGAGAGAAATAATAAAGGCCATAGTCATACCAACCAAGGGTGCAACGACAATGAAAATAACCGTCTTGATCACAGGGTCAGGATTCACACTGTTGAAGCCTGCATGGGCAATAGCAGCACCGGCAAAACCGCCAATTAAAGTGTGTGAGGAAGAGGACGGAATACCATACCACCATGTGAGCAAGTTCCAACTGATAGCTGCAATTAAACCCGAAATAATAACCGGCAGCGTAATGAAATCGTCTTTTACCGTTTTGGCAATTGTATTGGCAACGCCATGATCTTTGAAAATGAAAAAAGCGGCGAAGTTGAACACCGCAGCCCAAAGAACCGCCTGAAAAGGTGTAAGCACTTTTGTGGAAACGATCGTTGCAATTGAATTGGCTGCATCATGAAAACCATTTATGTAGTCAAAAATGAGCGCCAGTGCAATGATCGTTATGAGCAAAGCTGTCATAAAAATGAGGTGCGAATGTTAAGCGTACTTGATAATGATGGATTCAATAACGTTTGCTGCGTCTTCACATTTGTCGGTTACTATCTCCAGCATCTCGTACAGGTCTTTCTTTTTTATCACTTCCAGCGGGTCTATAGCAGCGGTAAAAAGTTGCATCATAGCCTTGTCCAATAATTCATCTCCTTCGTTTTCAAGGCTGTTGATCATTACACAACTTTCGGTAATAGAGCGCAAGTCTTTCATGTCGCGCAATTCACGAACTGCTTTGTTCAGAGAGTTGATAGAACGGGTAATAATGTTGGCGAACCCTTTGGTTATTTCATCCGAATCTTCGATGGAATAGTTAGTGATGCGCTTTGCTGCAGCCCAAATAAAATCCGCAATATCGTCGAGCGATGTGGCCAGAGCATGAATATCTTCCCGGTCGAAAGGGGTAATAAAATTTCGACCAAGCTCAATAAATATCTTGTGGGTTATTTCATCGTTTCGGTGTTCTAGTTCTTCAAGTCCTTTTAGCAGGTTGCTTCTTTTGACTGCATCATTTTCATTTACCGCAGCCGTAAATACAGAAGCCATCTCGGCAAGTACCACAGCCACTTCTTCAAATAAACCGTAAAACACACGGTCTTTCGGCATGAACATTTTAACGAAGGAGGTTAATCCCATAATTTGCTGTTATTTATAGTTTGCAAAAGTATTTCCCATTTGTCGGTTAAGGACACTATTGGTAATGATAATAATTCCTTAACCTTAAAATCTAAGCCACTTAAAACCTGTATTGTAATCTAAACGTGAAAATATTGTCTTTCAAGTCTTGTGTAAACCCCGTAATATTTGTGTTTTCATTTTTGATAATGTCATACCACACCGTTGCTTTTACATGCGTGTTGATTTGATACACAAACCCACCGCCATAAGTATCATATCGTATGTCTGCAATTGAAAATCCCTTTGAAGGATCAACATTTGTGCCTTTTACTTTCTTATTAGGGTCATACCAATCATACTTTAGTACCAGTTGAAGTTTTTGAGTTCCGAGGTGCTGTAAGAAATAGAAATACGCGCCATCAAAATTTCTTGTGTGCAGTGCAATGGGATCGTTTGTAGTATTACTTACGGGATAAGTGCCCGGTGTTTCCGATGTATTTGTCGTAGCAGTCTGAAGTCCGCGTATGTATTCCGCTCTCATTTCTGTGAAGCCTTCTTTGTTAGGAATTTTTAGTTGAAAATCTGCACCTGCATAGCGGCGAGGCGCTATATAATTTATGTTGGAAGAAGAGGAATCGCGAAATGAAAATGCTGCCGAACCTTGCCCTTCAGTGCGATAAACTACCGGAGATTGACTTGCTATCCCTCCATAATAACCGGAAGCACTTGCAGCAATAGTCCAACCGAGTTTTTGAATTTTTGTTGGCTTGAAAGAAAGACGACCGATAAGATCTTTATGACTGTCATAATCCTGAGGTCCGGCTAAACCTTGCCCATTGAAAACCCCAAGATCAAACTTTAGCCATTTCAACTTTGCGTCTTTTTTGCGTGGTTCTAACGTAAGCATCATGCCGATGTCTCTTTCCGTCTTCATTAATATCTGCGACATTCTTCCCCGCTCAGGTGCTTCACGGTCGGAGGAGGAGAGATTGGCTTCAAAACCCATAGGACGGGCAAACATACCTGCGGTTATAGAAAATAATTCCAAACGATTTTCATAGAAACGTCCCCAGAAATCCCGAATTGCTACGCCTCTTTCCGTTCCGTCAAATTGAAAAGCAAACATTGCAAGTGGTTTTCCATCTTCTGTAAAATGCCCATAATCCACTCTGATTCGTCCACGACGAAGCATAAATCTGTTATTGGAGTTCGGAGCAAAATCACCGCCGCTATAATTCTTTACACCTTTTTCTTCCGCCCACACAAACTGTGGTTGCATATATCCACCAAACCGTAGCCTGTCATGCTTTCTATATAATGGATAGATTCCTTTTCCAGCAGAGGTAGTTGTGTCCATCATGTCGGTAAGAAATCGTTGAGCGGTTGCAGACGGGGCAAGCATTAAGATGGAAAAGCAGAAAAGAATAAATTTCAAAAAGCTCATAACTCGGTTTGCGAGTGCAAAGCTATTGGAGAGTTTCCGCTGTAAGAAAAAATAAAGAAAAGGTAATAATTTCTTAACGATGAAGTAAAACCATTAAGTGAAACGAACACGCGGATCGAGCCAACCGTAGAGCATGTCGGTAATAAGATTGATGACAATGAAAATAAATGCGGTAAGTAAAACAGAACCCATTACAAGAGGGAAATCAAATTTGTCTAAGGCATCCACTGTGATTTTTCCTACACCTTTCCAGCCAAAAATATATTCGATGAAAAAAGAACCGGCCAGCAATTCTGCTAACCAACCTGAGATGGCAGTAACAACAGGATTGAGCGCATTGGGCAACGCATGACGAAACACTACTTTTCTTTGCGACAATCCCTTTGCATACGCCGTGCGGATATAATCTTGTGATAGCACATCGAGCAGCGCGCTGCGGGTAAGTTGAGTAATAATAGCTAACGGACGAATACCCAAAGCAATAGCAGGAAGAATTAAGTTTTGAAGCGCTAAATGTCGCCCGGTAAAGGGATCGTATTCCCACAAACTCCCAGTCATGTTCAAACCTGTGTAGTTGCTCAACAAGTATCCGAAAACATAGGCAATGATCAACCCTGCAAAAAAAGAGGGCATCGAAATGCCGGCCACACTCGCAGCAATAGCCGAAGTATCGAGCCAGGTATCTTTTTTTAGTGCAGCCAATACGCCCAGTAATATTCCCAAAATGGTAGCGAATGTCATAGCCGCTAAGGCAAGAATAATAGTTCCCGGAACGGCTTCCACCAGCACATCGCCTACTTCTCTCTTGGTTCTGTACGATCGTCCGAGGTAAGGATATTTGAGTGCAAGAGATTGTTCGCCCAGAGGCATAAGCCGGATGTACTCATATTTGGCGAGCGAAATACTATCATTGCTATGAATGGCAATAGGCGAGAGGTCGTTTATAAAAAGAAGGTAGCGGGTAAAGATGGGTTTGTCAAGATTCAACTCACGCCTCACGTTTTCGAGCGACTGAAGATCGCTGCGCTGACCCATCGTTAGTCGGGCAGGATCGCCAGGCAATACATTGAACAGGAAAAACACCAGCGTTATTACGCCCAGTAGTACCAATGCACTATACCTAATCCTCTTGGCAAGGAAGCGCAGCACTACTTCACAATGTTTAAGTTGCCATTTTCCATAGAAATATCTCTGGGGTAATCGCGGAAACTCAGTTTATGCTGAATCACGCCATCTTTCAAAATCATCAGACCCGGATTGGAGCGCAGTGCGGTTTTATTGGCAGTGGCATCCAGCACCATATAATCAGCAGGATACAATTTATGTTTCTCGCGGAATGCTTCGGTTACTTCCTTATTTCCCGAACTAAGGACATAAAACGGAACATTGAATTCATTTGCTCGCGCCATCAGATTTCGCAACAGATCAATATTGTCTGTCCGGGCTTTAGTTGGGTCTTTCACAAACAATAAAATAGTGTAACCCGGCGCTGTAAGAATTTCTTGCGTGTGGTCGTTCTGATCATAATCGCTGATTACAAAGTCTTTTATTTCAGGTTCCGCATTTCCTTTTTTCACCAGCTTGCTTTTACTGTCCACAAATTTCCAGGTCGTATCCTGCCAGGGATAATTTTCCATGGTGAACTCTTTCTGCGTACCACCCTTTGCATAGATCATTACGGTTTCATACTCATCGGGAATAGAGCCAGGAGGTATTTGTGTTTTCTGATAAATATTTGCTCCTACTTTATAAGGAAGGCAGTCGTAAAATGGCAAATGCTCCAATACCCACCACTGAATGAAAAATGAAAAAAACGCTGTGAGCACCATCAGCGAAGTAGTAATGTATCCGCTGAAAACGGGTTTTATTCTATTTCTAAATACAAAAAGAATAAGAACTAAAATAAGTAAGACCACATCTTTCCAGAAGGTTTCTGCATTTGAAATTTTTATGCAATCGCCAAAGCAGCCACATTCCTTAATCTTATCGGTGAGATAAACGTAGCCAGTGAGAAAAGTGAAGAAAGCAGTAAGCAACAGGAGTAAAAAAGAGAAAAGACGAAATGCGGCCCCTAACAATAAACCTATCCCGGCAATAATTTCAAAACCGATCATAGCAATTGAAAGCGCAAGGGAGTATTGCATAGCCCAGGTAGTGCCCCACACTTCAAAAAACTCGTTCATTTTGTAGCTAAGTCCTAGTGGGTCATTAGCTTTTATTAATCCCGAAAAAATAAATAATGCACCGACAATAATTCTTAAAAGCCAGAGTATATATTTCATGATTTGTGTGATTTTGTTTTTTTAAACGCAGAGTGCGCAAAGAACCGCTAAGTTGCGCAAAGCTTTTATAAATTATTCACAATTCGTTTCACTCCATCTTTCAGTAAAACCGCATTGAAATTGATAAGCAATGCAAGTTTAATCCCTGTAAGCTTTAGATAGGTAAGCGTCTGCGCTGTATGAATATCATGCAAAGCCTCAACTGCTTTGATCTCTATCAAGACTTTACCTGCTACCACAATATCACACCTGAAACCACATTCGAGTTTAATACCCTCAAAAACTAATGGAATTGGCTTTTGCCGTTCAATTGCTAAACCCGACTGAATAAGGCGATGAATTAGACACTCTTCATATACAGACTCTAATAAACCCGGACCTAAAGATTGATGTACATGAATAGCTTCGCCTATTACAAGTCGTGAAATTTCGTTTTCAGTCAATGTTTGTGTTACACTATTCATTCAACATTCTTTGCGAATCTCTGCGTTACTTAGCGTCCTTTGCGATTAACAATGTGTATCGCGTTATTCATTTTATTCTTTGCGACCCTTTGCGCTCCTTAGCGTACTTAGCGGTTAACCTTCCACTTTTATCTTTATCAAAGCAAAAATGCCATAGTTCACAATGTCTGCAAAGTTGGCATCAATGCCTTCTGAGACAGTAGTTTTCCCATCGTTGGCGAGTATTTGTTTAATTCTTAACAGTTTTACCAGAATCAGATCTACAAACGACTGCTGGCTCATATCGCGCCATGCTTCCCCATAATCATAGTTTTTCTCCAACATCAATGCTTCTATCTTTTCTGCTTCCAGTTCATACAGATTTTTAGATTCTTCTGCGGGAAGTTCTATTGCTGCATTTTCAGCCATGTTCATTTGGATGAGCGCAATTATTCCATAGTTTACGATTCCGATAAACTCGCTCTCAATGCTGTCACTTATTTTCTGAAGACCGTTTTCCTGTATCTGACGGATGCGCCATGCCTTGATATAAATCTGGTCAACTATAGAAATAGGTCGGAGTACTCTCCAGGATGTGCCGTAATCCGTTGCTTTTTTTACATACAGCGCCTTGCATTTGTCTATTATACTTTTATACTGCTCAATAGTATTTTCTACCGTCCTATTGCTGCTGAAACTATCCTGCATTACTTTGTAAAAAATGATTTCCAAAAATACATTATTACCTGTACAAACAACCCTGCAAAACAAGGGACATCTGCTCGATCTTTCAAAGCCACTGGTGATGGGTATTCTCAATGCTACGCCCGATAGTTTTTACAACAAAGGACGCGGCAGCGACCTGAAAGAGCTAATCGGAAATGCCGATAAAATGGTAGATGAAGGCGCGACAATTTTAGACATCGGTGGTGTTTCTACCAGACCAGGAGCAGAAGTTATTAGTGTGGATGAGGAATTGAAAAGAGTGATACCGGTGGTAGAAGCTATTCATAAAAAACACCCGCAGATATGGTTGTCGGTAGATACTACTTCTGCTGTTGTTGCAAGACAAGCATTTTATGCCGGTGTATCTATTATTAACGATATAAGCAGCGGAAGGTTTGATGAAGAAATGATGCACGCTGTTGCCGAACTAAGAGCGCCTTACATTGTAATGCACATGCAGGGAACGCCCAAAACCATGCAACAAAACCCACAATACGAGGATGTGGTTTTAGAAGTGCGTGACGAATTGCGGCGGGTGTGTGATAGATGTGGTGAAGCAGGAATTACAGACGTGATTATTGATCCGGGTTTTGGATTTGGAAAAACATTGGAGCATAACTTTTCCTTGCTCAGAAATCTTCACACTTTCCGCATCCTTGGCAAACCAATTCTTGCAGGTATTTCCCGAAAATCAATGATCTGCAAAGCGCTGAACGTAACTCCCGAAAAAGCCTTGAATGGAACAACTGCATTACACATGGTAGCGTTGCAGCAAGGAGCAAATATTTTGCGTGTTCACGATGTGAAGGAAGCGGTAGAAGTGATAAGGTTGTTTGAATGTCTGGAAGATGACAAGTAACTCAAATTGTTTTCGTGAAAAAGT
>CALMWT010000097.1 GCA_937870855.1 uncultured Taibaiella sp. | reverse complement strand
GTTCCGGGCGAATATCGAGTTGGATAGACGCAGCGATGGTTGGCAGTTTATGGTTTTCAACCACAAAAACCTTTAAGCCATTTGGCAGTGTAAAGCTTTCGGTTTTGCCCAGTTTTATTTCTGGTGCAGGACCGGGATGCGGACGAATGCTGCGGTCAATTGTTTGGGCGTTTGCAACAAAGGCAAATGCAACGGTAAGTATAGAAAGAGTGAGTTTTTTCATTGTTGTTTATCAGTAAAACCTCACGGGTTTTGAAACCAGTGAGGTTTGGTGAAACCATTATTTTTTCTCCATTGATTTTGGCAGGTAATGCACCACAAGACGATTATTCTTTGTGAAATATTTTCCTGCTACACGTTTCAGATCTTCTTTTGTGATCTTATTGTAATACTCCAATTCAGTGTTTATAAGATTTGCATTTCCGAGGAACGTGTGGTAGGTAGCAAGATTTTCTACTACGCCGGTCACACGTTGATTTTGAGAAACAAAAGCATTCTCCGCCTGATTGCGCAACTTCTGATATTCTTCATCGCTGATAATATTGTTCACCACTTTATCTATTTCATCGAGCATTGCTTTTTCAAGTTCTTCTGGTGTTACTCCTGTATTTGCAATAGCGTACATTATTGCAATTCCGGGATCTTCATTGGGTATGGCAAATGCGCCAGACGCAAGTGCTTTTTGCTGTTCGTCAACAATTGCTTTTTGAAAACGTGAACTCTTTCCTTGCGATAATAATTGTGTGAGTAGTTGCAACGCGTAATTATCCTCAGTGCCGAGTTTAGGAGTGCGATAAGAGATAACTACTGCGGGCAATTGAACGTTATCGTAAAAGTTTACACGCTTTTCTTCAGTTTGTTCCGGTTCTACATCAGTAGGGCGCGGAATAGGCTTTGTGCCTTTGGGAATGTCGCCGTAATATTTGGCAATCATTGCCTTTGTCTTTTCAATATCCAGATCGCCACCTATTACCAGCACTGCATTGTTGGGCACGTAAAACGTTTTATAAAAATCCATGAACTCGGTCAGCTTCGCCTGATCTATGTATTGCTCCTTGCCTATTGGAGTCCAGCGATACGGATGTTTGGTAAAAGCATTTTCGTACACCACACTTAGCAGTTGCCCATAAGGAGTGTTGTCGTAGCGTTGCTTTTTTTCTTCCTTCACCACTTTGCGCTGAGTTTCTACACCCACTGTATCAATCTTTGCATGAAACATACGTTCTGCTTCCATCCACAATGCAAGTTCCAATTGGTTAGAAGGAAGCACTTCGTAGTAATAAGTGCGGTCTTGCGTAGTATTTGCGTTGAGTTGTCCGCCCGCTGCCTGCACCATTTTCATGTATTCACCGCGGCCAATATTTTCACTTCCTTCAAACAAAAGATGTTCAAAAAAATGGGCAAAGCCTGTGCGTTCAGGGTCTTCATTTTTCGAACCTACATGGTACATTACAGACACGGCAACGATAGGCGTTGAATGATCTTCATGAAGAATAACATGCAAACCGTTGGGCAAATCGTACTCCACATAATTTATCTTAGATGACTGTGCGTCTGCAATAAATGCAAAAAGCACCGTTCCGAGCATCAAGACACCAAAAACTTTCCGCTTCATAAGGGATGATTGAATTTGCGCGAAATTAAGACAAGCCCTTCTTTGAAAATTGATAAAACTTGGTTTCACCCAATTTCTCACCCACACAGCAGATATTTGCAAACCAAAAGAAGAAACAGGATGATCAATACGGTGCTTTTCGATATGGATGGTTTGTTGCTGGACACAGAACCTTTGTGGGGCGAGTGTATGATGCGCATTGCGGAGAAGCATGGTATTCCAATCACCGGCGATCGTTTTAAGGAAACTACGGGCTTAAGAATTTATGAAGTGACAGAATACTGGTCGGTAAAATATCCGTGGAAAGGAAGTACCCACTCAGATGTTGCCGAAGAAATACTCGACGATATAATTGAGACTTCAAAAAGCAGAGCCGGTGTATTAAAAGGTGTTGTGGAAACTTTAGAATTGTTGAAGCGATATAATTTTAAAATCGGTCTGGCATCATCTTCTCCCTCCAGAATGATTAATACACTTGTAGCGCATTTTCACCTCCATCACTATTTCGATTGCATCACTTCCGCAGATGCAGTAGCGCTCGGAAAACCTCATCCTGCTGTGTTTCTCCATTGTGCAGAAAATTTAAAAAGTTCACCGATGCAATGCGTGGTGCTGGAAGATTCTGTGAACGGAATGATTGCAGGTAAAGCCGCTCGTATGAAGGTTATTGTAGTTCCTGATGCACTGCATTTTCACGATCCGAAATTCGCTTTGGCCGATAAGAAATTGAATAGTCTGGAAGATTTCGATCTGAAAGTTTTAGACCAATTATAGTACGTGTTACCAAAATGTTACATCCCAATTTTTCGTCCAGTTTTGTTTGGGTTCCAATTGTACAATTCCTTCCTTCGCTTCCAGTTGCTGATTATGCTGAACGGAATCTGCAATTCCCTGCCAGGGTTCTATGCACACAAAAGGTGCCTCTGGTGCAGCCCAAATTCCGAGGTAAGGAAATGCTTCAATGTTCATTGTAAGTCCATGAGGTGAAACATTGCTTTTGAGCGCTATGCTTTTTGATTTTAGATGTTTTAAAACGATAGCATCATCTGAAAACAAATCGTGTTTCAGATGAATTATAGATTCATTTTTCAGAAAAGAAACGGAATTGTCCGCAATCAAATTGTCTTTTAATTTCCATCGCTCAGTCGTTTCGGGTTGGTCAAATTCCAAATAGTAATCATCGTACTTCAAACCTTCTTGCAGTGGCACATTAAACGCAGGGTGACCACCTACAGAAAATAACATTGCATCCTCACTTTCATTAATCACTTCGTACCTGTTTACAAGTTTGTTTTCCTCCAGAGAATAATGGATCCGTAGAATGAATTTGAAGGGATAGTTTTCAAGAGAATGCTCGTCATGAAGTAGTTGCAAACTCGCAGTTGTAGCACCTTGATGAATGAGTGAAAAAGTTCTTTCGCGTGCAAATCCATGTCGCGACATGGTGTATGTTTTTCCCGCATAGCGGTAAGTATTTTCTTTCAATGTACCTACAATGGGAAAGAGTACAGGTGCGTGTTTCCCCCAAAACTTAGCGTCGCCATGCCATAAATATTCAATGCCATGTTGCTGATGAAAAATGCTGGTAAGCTCTGCACCTTTTAAGTTTACAGATACTTTTAGAATGTTGTTGTCAAGGAAGATCATAACAAATAAAGCCACCGCAAAAAAACACTTTATTGCTGTTCTTTTAGATTTTAGAACCGCACACTCTGCGTATTCTGCGAAAATTTCTGCGCGAAACTTTTTTCTGCGAAATTTTTTCTCCAGCAGAAAGCGCTGATATAAATTGTACGGCCCCGCAGATGCTCGCAGAAAAACGTTGAATCACATCCTTTCTTTACTGCAAAAAGAAACCGGGATACCCCGGCTCCTTCATTTTCTGTCGTAAAGAACTATCTAAAAAATCTTGTACCGCAAGCCTGCATAAATGTTTCTTCCCATTGAAGGTCCCCAAATCATAGATGCGTCGAAACCCGTAGCGTGTGGATTGCTTGCGCCTATCACTGGTGCGTGCATCATATAATTCGTGAGATTTTCTCCGCCTATGTACACTTCAAATTTATCTTTCCAGCCTTTGCTTATCTGAGCATTCATTTGTACAAAATCAGGTGATCTGTCTTCGTCCGTTACTCCGCCGCCATGATGCGCATGAACCGATGGAATACGTTTGCTGCTTATCCACTGAATAGTGTAATCGAATTTCCATTTGTTGCGGGTTTCGTAGCCAATATTTGCAAACGCCCGATGCGCTGCTATCAATGGTTTTTCTTTCAACACACCGCTATAGGTAGTGCGTACATCATACCATCGGTAGGCAAGTCTGAGATCGAGGTTATGAATCAATTCGTAATCGAATTGTGTCTGAAAACTATTGGCAAAAGACTTTCCATTCAGGTTATAAAATCTCACACTGTGCGCGTCTTCCACATCTGCCACTACTTGATTTTCAAAATTGGTGTAGTAATAGTCAATGCTAAACGCTCCGTCTCTATAATCAAGCTGAAATTTCTGAGTGAAATTGATCCCATAATTCCAGGCTACTTCAGGGTTTAGTCCGTATGCGTTTCCGGTTTCCTTTGTTTGAAGAATAAAGGTGCGGTTACTTGCCATGTACCCCATATTCTCTGCAAAAATATTGGCGGTACGTTGTGCTCGTCCTACCGAAGCGCGAAACACTGACCGTTCTGCCGGTGCATATCGCAGATGCAAACGCGGAGTTAGGAAAGCACCAAAAAAGTTGTGATAATCTCCACGAAGTCCTGCAACCACATTAAACTTTTTGGCATTGTAGGCATACTCTGCAAAAGCGCCCGGCACTACTTCCGTTCTTTTGAATTGCTGTCCCGTCCATGTTTCTTCATAGCGATCCACAATACTGCTTGCGCCAAATTTTATGATATGGTTTGTATTGCTGATGAAGCCCTGATAAATAAGGTTTGCATAAAAACTTTGCTGCATAGCATCGTAGTTTCTCTTGCCGTAAAGCGCATCTTGTTTGTGGTACACGCCCGACAATTGCAAGCCTATGCTTTTTGCCGGATTTTTAAATACATGACCAATCTTCGCCCAGCCTTCATAGCGTTGCATATTGAGTTGAAAACCCCAGGGATTGCCTGCTGTTTGCTCTATGCCTTTCTGGTAATTCCATTGCCCGCCCGCGTTTTCTACATACACAGCTTTTACGCCGCCCTGCACTTCCCAACCTTTTGGTGCAAACCAAAACCAGCGATTGGCACCCACGAATTGTTTATCCAAAGGCTGATCAAGAAAACCATCATTGTTCTGATCTATTTTCAACCACTGCGACCTGCCATGCAGGAAAAGATTTGACGACAAGCGATTGTTGAACTTCCTGCGATGAACAAGGTTTCCCTCACTGCGTCCTTGCGAGTTTTGATAAAGATTCAAATGCCATCGTTCCTCTTTGTCTTCAAAGGGTTTTCGCCATTCAACATTTATTTGTCCGGCTACACTTTCAAAGCTATTTACCACACTGCCCGTACCCTTGCTTAGCTGCATACTTTCTATCCATGTGCCTGGGGTAAAAGTCAGTCCGGTTACCGCAGAAAGTCCCCGTGCATCGGGAATGTTTTCGCGTGTAATGGAGGTATAGGGACCCGCAAGTCCCAGCATTTGAATTTGTTTGTAACCAGATACAGCATCGGTAAACGCAACATCTATGGACGGTGTAGTTTCGAAGCTTTCACTTAAGTTGCAGCAAGCAGCTTTCAGTAATTCCCTTTCACCAATCGTTTCCTTTTTTATAGGATCCATCATATTGATGGTGGTACTTTTTTGCCGTTGCCGAATTATTACTTCGTCAAGGTTGCTGTTCTTTGTGGTGTCTTGCGCCCATGCGTCTGCTGCAAGCAACAGCACTGCGCCCATAATCAGGGCTACTACATTTTTTTTCATTGCCGGTGCAGTTAGTCGTTACAAACGTGGGTTTTATACTGACAACACTCAGGAAGATTTTTGTAGTTTTTTTCGGGAGCCTCCATTTTCTCAGAGCTGTGTCCGGCTTTGGCTATACTTGTTGCTATAGCATCAGTGTTTGTTTTTGAGGGACGGTAAATCACAGTGAGTTCATGCGATTGTTTATCCCACTCAGCACGTTTTACGCCTTTCACAAAAGCAGCTTCTTCAATGCGCTTTTTGCACATGCCGCAGTTGCCTTCTACTTTGAATTTTTCTGTTTTAATATCACTTTGGGAGAAAGCTGTGATTGAAATAATAAGCGAAAAGAAAAGAATGAATATGCGTTTCATTATTTAAAAAATTTACGGTTAACTATAAGATGAATGAGGGAATGCTTTTGAATAAAAACACACGTCATTTAACCGTAATAAGTGAAACGGGAATGGAGCTTGTAAAGTGGAATATTTTCCCAAAGTCCGGGTGGGGCATTGGGCTGATGACTGATTGACTGCGGATCTGAAGGTTTCAGTTCGGTGATAGAAAATGAAAAGTTTTGCGGAAGTAGCGCATACTCAAATTGCGCCACAGTTATTTTGAGAAACGCCGCTAAATGCTGATCGTGCGAAATCTTCGAAGTAATTATTTTGTTCTCACAACATTCGTCAGGCACTTGTTTTTCATCTCCGCAATCTCCGTCTTCACAACCATTGCTTTCTGCATACACGCTCCAATTTTCCAAAGTGGTACCGCAATAATGCAAATTGATCATTACACCGCTCACTGCGAGCAGATAAAGGATCATGATTGGTATGACGAAAAGCCTTTTCAAAATATTTATACTGCCGCAAAAATAGCCATTTTACAATTAAGGGTTTGTTACAGAATTCCTGCTGTGTTTTACATTATTTTGTTGACATGAAACAGCCATTCAAATTAGGCGATAAAAAGGTATTCAGCCACACTGTAACCACAGAAGACATTGCCCGATTTGAAAGTGGTGAAGTTCATCCCGTTTATTCCACATTTGCGCTCGCAAGGGATGCGGAATGGAGTGGGCGATTGTTTGTGCTGGAGATGAAAGAAGATGATGAGGAAGGCATAGGAACAGGTATAACGGTAACACATTGTTCTCCCGCATTCGTGGGTCAGGAGGTTGTTTTTACTGCAAGTCTTTTTGAAGTAAATAGAAATGAAGTGGTAACTGATTATACCGCTACTTCAAATGGAAGAATAATTGCTGAAGGAAGACAATGGCAAAAAATATTGAAGAAGGAAAATCTATCGGCTTTGTTTTCTAAGCTTCAATAGCAATGTCTTCGATTAATACTTTACATCCGGCCACGTTCCAACCCCACGCTTTTAAAATAGTCCAGGTCTTTTACCAAACGCTTTTTCTTTAGTTGCAATTGAATAAATGCGGTAAAGGAAGAAATAGGGGAGAGCACAAATATTGCAGTGATCAAAAGTCTTTTAAACAGCAGCACACGCCCTCTGCGATCTGGATTTCCCGGACCTCCCTTTGCGCGGATGAACTTTGCAAATTTTCTAAAATTGGTAATGCCCCGTTGCTCTAAAATTATAAGTCCGGGTTTTAGTTTCACTGCCCCAAGTTGCAGTAAAGCTGGCTGTAACTGCTCCAGTTTTTTCTCTGTTAGATACTTCAAAATTGTAGTTCCGAAACGTGAGGCAGCTTTGATTTCTTTTTCCTGAACACCTGCTGCCGGCAACATTCCTGAAGCTTCTTTTCGCCCGGTAAAAGCCCAACGGATAACCGTGAGCGTAGAAATAATGTTGGGATAACTATCGGTAAGAACGATGTTGCCTACCAACCGGGCACCTATTTGTTGGAGATCATTTTTTACTTCTTCCTGGGCATTTAGCCACATATTGCGGCTTCCAACAACGGTAAGAACGGATTTACCTTTTAAGAAAGCGGCGTGTTCGCTTTTTAAAAAGCCAGTGATCGGCTGCGATGGATTTAAAAACCAGGGTTGATAACCCAGTATTACAAGATCGTAATGTTTCGTTTTTATTTGTTCGGGAAGAGGTTTTATGTCTATGGGAATTCGTTCTACTGTTTCGGGCATTGCATCGAAAAATTCATACGCATTCCACGGAAATGGAAACGGACACAGTGGGTCTATTGCCACAAAATCTATCGCAACCTGCTCTCTGATATTCTCCAGCAAACTATCAAGTATATCGCGCAATTGCCCACTTTGTGTGTAGTAAAGCACCAGGATATTTTGCTTCATTATGGTAATGGTTTAAACTACCGTAAGATAGATATAGGCATAAGAGAAGCGCGCACTTTCAGGAACCATCACCAAAATATTGTCACCTTGTTTTAGGTTGCCGCTATGGAAAAGTTCTTCCAGCATTAGAAAAGGTGAAGCCGCGCCTACATTTCCCACCTTTGGAAGATTGTAAAACCATTTTTCGTCAGGAAGGTGCATACCTACATCCGCAAGATTGTCTTTAATCTGACCCTTAAAAAATTCGCTCGACATGTGGGGCAGAAAGTAATCTACACCATCGGAAGTAAGGTTGTGTTTTTGCATCAGCTCTTTCAGAAAAATAGCTCCTTTGGGCACTACATGTTCTGCGAGTAAACGTGTGTCTTGTTTTAGTGAAAACACACTATCATTTGTCCAGCTGCCTATTTCAAGATCATTCCAGCCGGTAAGCGTTTTATCTTCATTCTTTACTGCACCTGCATACATACAAGATTCCTGCTCGTTGGCAAACGAAGTAGTTTCCAGCCAGTTAATGCGCAACGATATACCTTCTGTATTTGGCGTGTTTTGTATTAATGCTGCACCCGC
>CALMWT010000096.1 GCA_937870855.1 uncultured Taibaiella sp. | reverse complement strand
AGTTCACAGGCGAGCAACCCGGACTGCTGAATAAGGTGGCGCCTCACGTGCTGATGAAACGCTTTGCCCAAAGCTGCTGGAGCGAGCTGTGCGAAATATATGGGATACCACCTCGTGTGATGAAAACCAATACCAGAGACAAGGACATGCTGTCCCGTGCCAAAACAATGATGCAGCAGATGGGCGCTGCCGCCTGGTTTATCATAGACAATAATGAATCATTCGACTGGGCGCAGGGTGTGCAAACAAAAGGAGAGGTATATAACGAACTGATTCGCCTGTGCAACAACGAAATAAGCATGGTGATAAGCGGCGCCATCATCAGCCAGGACACCACCAATGGCAACCGGAGTAAAGACGAAGCTGCGCAAGAAATGCTGTGGCAGTTGGTACAAAGCGATATGAAGCAGGTAGAGCAATTATGGAACATTACCGTAATACCTGCACTGCAAAAAATAGGATTCCTCAAAGGGGAACTGCGCTTTGCTTATGATGAAACAGAGGATATAGAGCAGCTATTCCGGTTCACCACAGGGCTGATGCCCTACAAAGAGGTGGACAACCAGTGGTTAGAAGATACGTTTGGCGTAAAGGTAACCGGCGATAAAGCGACCGGAGGCAACTTATTAACCGGCACCGATTTTTTCGTTTAAGGGCGGGGGAGGATGATCCTGCCGTCCGGCCTCCCGCCCGTTTGATGTTTCAATCCTTACACGCCTTTTTGGGCAATCTGTATTTTGGCGGCACCTGCTCGCACCACCACTCCGCAGATGCCGGAGCCACACTCGCAGGAGCGCCCAAAGAGGAAGCGCCTGGTGTGGCCAAAGCCAAGGCAGCCTTTGAAGCTGCCACTAAGCACCTGCACGCCACTAAGCAGTTCAGCTACAAAGACAAGCCCGTAAAAGCGCTGCACAAAGCGCTAAACGAAACGCTGCAGCACAGCATCACCTCGGGCATCACACACGAAGTGCCGCCAGCCATGCTGCAATCACTAAAAACAGATGTGTTTGTATTTAGCGGCATGAAAACCTACGCCGAGCTTAAAGAAGCCTCCCAACTGCTCACTACCGACGATGGACAGGTAAAACCTTACTACCAGTTTGCCCGGGATGTAAAAAAGATTAACGACCAATACAACGATGCTTACCTGCAGGCAGAATACCAGTTTGCCACAGGCAGCGCACAGATGGCAGACCAATGGGCATCCATAACACCCGGCAACGACCTGCAATACCGCACCGCCGGCGACAGCCAGGTACGCGACAGCCACGCTGCGCTCAACCGCACCACGCTACCGGCTACAGACGGCTTCTGGAACAGCTACTACCCACCCAACGGGTGGAACTGCCGGTGTACCGTGCAGGAAGTGCTACCCGGCCAGTACGACAGAAGTAACAGCGCCGAAGCCCAAACAAAAGCAGACAAAGCCACTACCCAACTTGACAAAAACGGCAAAAACAAGCTGGCGATGTTCCGATTCAACCCCGGCAAACAGGGCGTTATCTTTCCTCCGAGACACCCTTACTACGCACAGCATTGCGGTAGTAAACTAAACGTGAGCGGCAACATTGCACTGGCTCAAATAGTACTGGACAACGAGAGAGAAAAATGTGAGTGGCAAAAGGAGGTGAAGGAAATGGCCTTGGTACCTCAAAAAATAAAAGAATATAATAACGGAGGAAGTATCAGCAACTCCGTCTTGGTAAACACGTTGGCCGGCGATTATCAAAAGGTATATCAGTGCTGCGATCATTTTGCCCAAAACGGACAACAGACAGAAATACTGCCAAAGGTACACAAAGACGATCCGGCATATAGAAACTTCTTTGGCGATTTGGTAGGCACCAAATATGAAGGTAAATGCCCTGACTTTAAAGTAGATGGGAAATATTATGAACTGGAAGGGTTTACAACACACGAAAAAGGCAATGCGCTTCGAAACATGCTTACAAGAGGTGTGAAACAATCTGCTAATATAATTATCAAAAATGAAGGGTCAACTGATAATCACATAAAAAGAATTGTGTTTAACAGGAAAAAACAAGGTCAAAAAATTTCCGAAATATGGATACAAAACAAAGACGGCTCATTGCGCCAGGTACTATAAAAACGAAAGCCCCCGAAGGAGCTACGCTGGCGACCTGCCCGTAGGTAAGTCAATGCAAATATACAACATAAATTCAATCTTATGAACAAATCTTTCGATATTTTTTTTCGGGAACTGTTGCAAGCCGTAAAAACGGCGGCTGCCGATGCCTTTGACCAAAATATTGAAAACAAAAGTTTTTTTGGAGATAAGTGGAAGGAGGTGAAGCACCCCGTAAAGAGAGGGTCGCTAATGATGCGTACAGGAGCGCCCAGGCGGGGAAACAAAGCCATCGTGACAGGCAGCAGCATCTCCTTCTACAACAGTCAGCCACACGCCGCCCTGCACAACGAAGGAGGCTCCATTACCGTAACCGCCGCCATGAAAAAATTTTTTTGGGCTAAGTACTACCAAGCAGCCGGCAAGGTGAAGCAAAAGAAAACCGGAGGCATTACCAAAGCAAGCGAGCAGCACAACGCCGATGCCGACTACTGGAAAAGCATGGCGCTGATGAAGGTGGGCGCCAAACTTACCATCCCACAGCGCCGGTGGATAGGGCATCACCCTAAGGTGGACGAACTAATAAAACAGCAGGTGGACAAAACCATCAAAACGATGGAAAAGGACATTGCCAACTCGCTGAAACAACGCAGCTGACATCTTTTAGTCCGTAGCCCATCTAACATCTAATATCTAACATCTAATATCTAATATCTAACATGAAACAGCTTTTAAACGACATTCAAACCCGACTGAAAACCGAAATTCCCACCCTCTTTGTGGACGAAGACTGGGGCCAGTTGGATTACTTTATGCCATCGGCGCCGGTTAAGTATCCCTGCGCACTCATCAATATTGCCGCTATAGACTACCAAACGCTTGGTCGCAAACTGCAACACGCAGTAGCGACCGTGGTGATAACGGTGGCCGACGTAAAGTTTACCAATACCAGCAGCAATGCGCCTGTGCTGCAAAAACAAAATGCCTGGAAGGTGTATGACACGATACTGGAGATATACCAGACCCTGCAGGGTTGGTGTGCCGGCCTTAGCCCTGCCCCTTCGGGTACAGGCATGGTGGGCGCTTATGGCCCCATTACACGCACCAAAATGGCAAGGAGAAAGAATGATGACGGCATCAACCTGTTTGACCTGTACTTTGACGTAGCCATACGCGATGATAGCGCCATGCACCCAAGGCAAAGGCACAGCCCTGTTACTATAGAAATTGAGGGGCCCGAAATTGTGTTGCCGGTGTAAAACATGTGTAGCTTCCTGAGGCTGCTCTCAGCGTTCTTTGCGCCTTAGCGTGATTAATTGCTCGCAAAGCCGCAAAGGAATTATTGCAGACCCGACTATAAATAATAATATTTCTTCTCAGCGTTCTTTGCGCCTTAGCGTGATTAATTGCTCGCAAAGCCGCAAAGCCACAAAGGAATTATTGCAGACCCGACTATAAAT
>CALMWT010000095.1 GCA_937870855.1 uncultured Taibaiella sp. | reverse complement strand
GTAAGTCCGGTGCAGCGAAGCATTGCACGCGTAAAAGATGGGGCTGTGCAACCGGTGTTATTATACATCGGAAACAAGGCGGTGGAAGTAGCTGACTTTGAAACGGTGGATGCCAAAGGATACATCACCTTTAGAACTTTTGTGGACAGGAGCGGCTATTTCTTCAATAACGACTTTTTGGCGGCGCCGGATGCCGACGATTACAGGCTGATACCACGCAGGCGCACGGTTGACAAAGCTTACAGAATCGCTTATCAAACGCTGTTGAATGAGCTGAACGATGAGGTGCCCATCAATGCAGACGGTACCATACCCGAAGGCTTTATAAAAAGCTGGCAGGCTAATGTGGAACTGGCCATTGCTAACCAAATGAGCGCCAATGGCGAGTTGAGCGCCGACCTGAAAAATGGCGATCGTGGCGTGCAGTGCCTGATAGACCCTGCGCAAAACGTGGTGAGCACTAATAAAATAGTGGTGAAGGTGCGGGTGAGGCCATTTGGTTATGCTAAGTACATAGATGTGTATCTGGGCTTTGCGACAACCAGCGTTTATTAACAATAATCATTAACCATTAATAATTAAAAAAATGTTTGACAGCAGAGATTACGAGTTTGCCGACCTGGAACTGAACTTAGCAGGCAAAGACGTGGTGGACATAAAAGCGCTTAAGTGGCGCAGTAAGATAGACCGCGAGCCCAAACATGCCAAGGGGCGTGAGCCGCACAGCATACAGAGTGGGAACAAGACCTACGAGGGGGAAGTAACGGTAACACTGGCAGGGTACTACAAGATACTGAATGCGGCTCCCAAGCGCGACATTCTGGAGCTTCGGGGGACTACCGCTACAGCTACCTTTGGTAACCCCAGCGAGGGCGTGGCACCCAATCTGAATACCATAACAGGCATCTACTTTACCGAGCACGGTCCCGAAACCAAGCAGGGCGATAAGGTGATGGATGTAACGCTGCCTTTTATAGCGCTGAAAGTGGTTTAGTACGACAGGCTCACTATAGGGGGAGTGAATGGTAAGTGGTGAATGGTGAGTTGTGAAAGTGAATGGTTGGTGAATGGTGAAGGTCGGAGGGCTAAAATGGGAGAATGATGGATATTAATAACCAATAAAATAAAATCTACACATGGAAGAAAAGAACATTGCGGCCAGCGCCGTAACTAAAGAAATGATTGCCGAATGGAAGAAAAAGCACGGGGATGTATTTAAAATCAAAGTGGAAGAAAAGGAAGCCTACCTCAAGAGGCCTGACCGAAAAACCCTGGCTTATGCGAGTTCTGTGGTAAGCAGTAACCCAATTAAGTTTAGCGAGATTCTATTGAACGGCTGCTGGTTAGCAGGAGATGAGGAGATAAAAACACAGGATTCTCTATTCCTGTCGGCATCGGGAAAACTCGGAGAACTGATAGAAGTAAAAGAGAGTGAGCTGGTAAAGTTATAGAGGACACTGTAATAGCAGATGAAGAAAGAGAGTGGCTTCGCATTGCCAACGCCATGATTAGGTACTATTTTCATCTGGACCCAGATGTCCTTAGCGATGATGAATGGGCAATGAGGTATAATGAACTACGATTTATACGGAAGAAAGAATCATCTTGATGATTATATAGAAAATGAAAGCCGCTCCCGCCATGTACCACAACTGTTTGGTGGGTTTGTCGCACTTCGAATAATTATTGTACAGGACGAAAGGAACAGCAGCAAAAAATAATAACAGTTTAGATATCACTCGGAGTAGAAGGAAAAACAGGTAGCCAAAGGCTATTATCAACGGTATAGAAAGTATTACACCCAGCATGGCAAATATTTTAGAATATACTCTAAGTTTAAAAGAAAATCTCAGCGCTAATTTACAAAATATTGGCGTAAATACTGAGCGCACCCTTAAAATATTTGCCAATCTTGAAAAACAAAGCAAAGAAACGACAGCCCTTCTTAAAGAAACCGGAGGCTCTGTAGGATCGCTAAGGGAACGTTTGAGCCTGCTGCGGTCGGAGAGAGACTGGATACCGGCCAAAAACCTGAAAGACATAAGAGCTTATAACAGCGAAATTACTAAGCTTGAAAAAAATATCAATAAGCTGGAAACCATCAATGGCAGCCGATTAAAGAAATGGGGGAAGGAAGCCTTTGAAGCCATACCCGGGGCCAGAGTAGTTGCCAATCCATTGGTACTGGCGGCTACTGCAATTGGCGTGGCAGGAAAATCAGCCCTGAGCTTTGATGAAGGCATGGCAAAGGTGAATGTAACTGCCGAACTACAGAAAGATAAGTTAGCAACACTGAAGACACAGCTTTTAGATTTGGGACAAAAATACGGGGCAGAGATGGGAAAAGTTCCAGACAGTTTTGAAGCAATACTAAGTGTGTTGGGAGAGGTAAACCCGTCATTACAGGTGTTTGAAACCTCTCTGAAGGGAGCTAAGGCCACCGGGACTGAACTGGATATAGTGTCTAAAGCATTAGCCTCAACCAAATCCATACTGAATGAAGACAGAATCAGCGCAGATGAAGTGCTTAACACTTTTCTCGCAGCAAAAAGAGTGGGCGCTGGAGAATTCAAAGACTTTGCCAGTTATATGCCAGGACTGATTGCCTCTGCAGGGAATTTAGGTATAAAATGGAAACAAGCTACCGGCCTGTTTGCTTACATGACCACCAAAGTAGCGTCAGCCTCTGATGCTACTATGCTGATGCAGAATGTGTTTACGGCGTTAGGAAAAAGCGAAATTCAAAAGGGATTAAGCGGAGCTGGAGTGGAGTTATTCAATAAAAAAGACACCCTCAAGAGTTATGATAATATTATGTTGGCAGTCAGCGAAAAAATACAAAGCATGACAGAGGGACAGAAGCTAAAGTTTGTAGCTGATATTGGCATTAATGACAGCTACTCAAAAAAAGTACTTACAGGCGAGGTAAAGGACGAACGCAAGCTATCAGAAATAAAAGACAAGCTGATGGGATCCGGTATTGCCATTTATGACAAAAAGGGTTCGATTCGGCAAATAGAAGAAATAATGGGCGATCTGAGCGCCCGAATGAAAGGTCTGTCAGATGAACAGAAAACGAATTTTTTGGAAAGCATCGGTTTAAGAGACTCACAAGCCAAGCAAGGTATAGCCGCAATGGTGAGCGACCCTGCCAAATTGGGTAGTATGATGCAGGAAGTGCAAGGGAGTGCAGGAGAAATTGATGCTGCACTAAACCTAAGTAAAAGCGGAATGCAGGAAATAAAAGAAATGTGGGCAAGGCTACAAGTTTTCGCTATAAAAGGAGGTGGATTAATTATGAATGTGTTGGCCCCTGTGATAGCTCTTTTTAACCACTTGCTGTCTGGCATTGCATCAGGCATCGGCTGGGTTGGCGATAAGCTTCAATGGATGTGGCAGAAGCTGAGAGAAGGGAATGAGGCAATGTGGCAATGGGTTATAATACTTGGAGCAGTAGCATCTGGGCTTATGCTAAACTATTTATGGATCAACAGAATGGTTCCCGTGCAAATACTAAAAGCAACATGGGACGGTATTGTGGCGGCGAGTACCGGAGGATGGGCTGCCATGCAAACCTGGCTAAACGGCACGCTACTGGCGAACCCACTTACATGGATAATCGCATTAGTAGTGGCACTGGTGGGCGCAATAGCGTATGTGATTTGGAAGACTCAGGGCTGGGGTGAAGCATGGCAGCATGTGGTACAAGGGAGTAAACTGTTGTTTAGCTCCTTTGTGGAAGGTGCAAAAAACGACTTTAACACCATGGTGGATAACCTGATGATAGGGCTTAATGCTATAAAGAAAGCATGGTTTGAATTTAAAAGAGCAGTAGGTATAGGTACCGATGCAGACAATAATACGGCAATCGCCCAAATTAGCGCAGATACTGAGCGCCGGAAAAAAGAAATAAGAGAAGGTGGGACTAAAGTGGCAGCATTGAGTATTAATGCGCTCAATGAGTTTAAAATGGCAGGGCAATCTCTAAAAATGGATGAAAATAAGACAGTTGCAGGGGCTGTAAAAAAGGTTAAAGACAAGCTCGGTATCGGTGGCTCTGAGGAAGCTTTTAAGGCTACTGGAATGACTGGTAAAGAGGTATCAGGAGGAAAAAACAAGGGTAGCGGCGGACAGAACGCCGGGAAAAGCTCCGGACAAAAAGCCAACGAAGCCATCGCTACCGGAGGTACAAGGAACACTACTATTAATATCACCATTGGTAAGCAGGAGAGCAACGTAACCGTGCAGAACCATACAGGCAAACTGGCAGAAAACAAGCAGCAGATGCAGGATATGATGTTGGATATGATGATAAGGAGCATTGCATCTGCACAAAGTTTGGCGTAATGGTGAGATGTGAGATTGATGTTAAGGTTAAGGTCAAGGATGAGATTTGAGAAAATAAAGGGATTACAACATAAAAGAATGAGTTTTATATATCAAATACGGGATGCGGCAAGCGGACGTAAGTTCGATTTTGATGATTTGGGAGATGAGGACAGGTCGCTGGCGTTGCACACTATGGAACCGGGTATGCCATTATTAGTAAAGCTATCCAATGGCAATGAGAATTACTGGCAACTGCCCTGGGAACCATTAGTGAGTGTGAACGGGGGCAATGTAATCGTAAAGCGGAATGTAGCCAAAGCTAAAAACTTTGGTGGCACCATTAAAGAACGTTGGGCACAGGACGACTGGGAGATTACCATCGAAGGCGACTTTATGAACGAAGACAGTACCTCTTACCCCAAAGCTGCAGTGGAACAGTTGAAAGCAATATGCGAAGCGGAGGATACGGTGGATGTGCTACATGAGTTGCTAAACTCGCTGGGCATAACAAGGATGGTGATACAGGATTACAGCTTCCCCTTTACTACAGGCCCCGAAAATCAGCGATGGACGGTGAAGGCATTGAGCGATAAAGGGTGGGAGTTGCTGGTGAAGGAGATTTGAGATTTAAGATTTAAGATTTAAGATTTGAGATTTAAGACTTTAGATTTAAGATTTAAGATTTAAGATTTGACGTGTATTACAACTTGCGATGGCATATTACTATTGGGGATTACAGGGTGAACCTGCTGGACAGTGTGGAGATACACAAGAGTGTGGACCTGCTGGCAGATACCTGCATAATAAAGCTGCCCGGCAGTGTACACGGCAAGGCGCTACAGGTAGAGGATAAGGTAAATGCAGGCGATAAAGTGTTGGTGAAGCTGGGGTATGATGATGACCTGCAAACCGAGTTTGAAGGTTATCTGCAACGAATAGATACTGACGACGGCTCTTTGATATTCAACTGTGAAGACGAGCTTTTTTTACTTCGGAAAGATGTCAAAGATAAAGAATTTAAGAGCGCCTCCGTTTCCGACATAGCCAACTACTTAGTGAGCCAGACAGGAAGCAGACTATCGGTAAACTGCTCGCTTACGGCAACGTATGACAAATTTACCATCTCTCGGGCTACGGCTTACGATGTGCTGAAAAAACTACAGGAAGAAACTAATGGCAACATATACCTGAAACAAGGAACGCTGCATCTGCACCCTCGTTATATGGAAAAAGGAGGAGATGTGATATACAGTTTTCAGCACAATATAGAATCGAGCGACCTTAAATATAGAAAGGCAGAGGATCGCAAGGTGGAAGTGATAGTAAAGCGTACTATGCCCGATGGGAAAACCCTTACGGCCCGGGCAGGCGTGAGCGGGGGAGACAAGGTGGAAAAGAACGGAGACGGCATGAGCCAGGGTATGATGCAGCAAACCGCAGATAATGAAGTGCGAGCAAGAAGTTACAATGGTTATGAAGGCAGCATTACAGGATGGCTACTGCCTTACTGCGAGCCTACATGGACGGCCAGGGTGAAGGATGCAGACTATCCCTATAAAGACGGGGGGTACTATATAGTGGCCGTAACCACCAGCGTGGACGGCAGCGGCGGAGGCAGGCGGAAGATACAGCTTGACCGAAAAGTGTATTGATGATATGGATAAACTGAAAAGATTAGACGAGGCATTGCGGCAGTATAGCGGCACCACTAATATAAACATAGTGGCAGCCGAAGTATTGTCGGTGGACGGAGAACGGTGCAGTGTGAAAATTAGGGAAAACTTAGAGGTAACCGATGTAAGGTTGAAGGCTACCATTAACGGGAGTGGCAATAAAATACTGATTACCCCCGTAGTAGGCAGTTATGTACTGTTGGGGTCGCTTACCGGCGACGAAAAGGACCTCACAATAGTGCAGATGGATGAAGTAGAAAAAGTGGAATATAAGCAGGATGAGGTAAAGTTTACCATTAATGCAACCAAGAATGAGATGGAAGCTAACATAAACGGCACCATCGTAATGCTGGACGATAAGGTAAAAATTCGTAATAATATATATGGACTGCTCGAGTTGATACTTGAGTTTATAGATATATGCAGAGATGAGATACACATGACAAACGCAGGGCCTACAGTGAGCCTGAACCCTGCAAACAAGGTGTTGTTTAATCTGCTGAAAGAAAAATTCGGAAAACTATTAAACAATTGATATGGCATTAAATAAAGGAGCTTTGATGGCAGGGATAAAAGGGGCGCTGGATGCAGCAGCCACAATGGAAGAGGGTGCCGCCGCAGCCCGGGTGATGCTGGCCGACCAGATAGCCACAGCTATAGACACATACGTGCGTGCAGCAGTGGTAAACCCCGGAATACCGGTTTCAACCACAGGGTCTGCCACGGCACATACAGGCGCCACCACAGGAACAGGAACATTAAGCTAAATAATATGAGAGGTACAGGCATACTGATAAACGACGACTACGAACTGATAGTGAGCGACAACCGCAAGGGCGGGATGCTGACGGGGTTGCCAATAGGCAAAACTACCCCGCAAAACAGCGCGGTGATACTGGCTCACCAGCCGGGTGGGCTCAAGGAAGACATTACGCTGGGGGTGGGAATAGAAAACATATTGATGGATAATGACCTGGCAGGGTGGCGGCGGCGGATAAGGCTGGCGCTGGAGCAAGACGGGCAACAGGTGCAAACAGTGAATATCGGCGAAAGTAATATAGAAATAAATGCAAAATATTGAGGTACAAAACAGGCAGGCACTTATTGATATAGCCATGCAGCATACCGGCAGTGTGGAGGGGCTTGTGCCGCTGTGCCTTGATAACGACATGAGTGCATCCGAAACGTTAATAAATGGTGCCACTTTAAAGCACCCGGGCGTGAGGAATAAATATGCCGCAAGATGTTTTGCAAACGAAAAAATAATGCCGGTAAGCAATCCAGGCACGGTGCCTGAGGGCATCGGCTACTGGAATGTGGCTATGGACTTTAAAGTAAACGACAATGGCTAAAACGATACAGGAGTGGAAACGAATAATGACAGATCAGTTCATCGGCAATGAAGTGATAAAAACCAGCTATAACCTACAGCCGGGCAAAACCTTTGAAGATGAGTTTAGCACAGCCAGTGTGGAGAGTATCTTGTTTTACGCCGTCGCCTTTTGCGCATGGTTGTTAGAAACCCTCTTTGACCTGCTGCGGGCCGATACTGTCGCTTACATTGCCACCATGAAACCCGGTACTACCCGGTGGTATGCCACTAAGGCGCTGATGTACCAGCACGGATTCAGTCTGCTGCCTGACAGTGATGTATATGACAACGCAGGGCATACCGACCAGGACGTGGCCGACAGCAAGGTGGTGGCTTACGCTGCCTGTGTGGAAGAGCCTACACAGGGTGGCAGGATGCGCATACGCCTTAAAATGGCAG
>CALMWT010000094.1 GCA_937870855.1 uncultured Taibaiella sp. | reverse complement strand
GTTCCGGTTAGGCGGAGGTTTTCTCCCTTAGGGGGCTTGCCGGGGAGGGGGCTTTTGAAAGTAAAATGAAATTCAAGAAACTCCCTCAGCGTCAGTTCCTCTACTATTTCCATTCCCGGTGCGCAATAAGAAATGTAAGGAAATAGCTCACTTACTTCTAATTGCTTACCGTTAACCTCAAAATGTACTTTTCCCCTGGAAGGATTTTGCATTCCGGCAATCACACGCATCAATGTGCTCTTGCCGCTGCCGTTAGCGCCAAGCAAAGCATACGCTCCGGGTGCTGTAAAGTTGTAATTGATGTCTTTAAAGATCCAGTGCCGCTGAAATTTTTTGCTGATATGCTCAAGCGAGATCTTCATTGAGGCGACGGCTATAACCTTTCATGATACCACGCCCGGTTTCGCGTGCAAATGTGATGATCTCATCACGTTCATCAGAAACCGGAATTTCTGTTTCGATAATGCTCAATGCTTTTGAAACATTATAACCACGAACGAAAAGAATTCGATAAATATCGAGGATGTGATTGATTTTATCGAGACTAAATCCTCTGCGCTTTAAACCTACAGAGTTTACACCCACGTAAGAAAGAGGTTCGCGTGCAGCTTTTACATAAGGCGGAACATCTTTACGAACAAGCGAACCACCGGTTACGAAAGCATGAGAGCCGATGCGCACAAATTGCTGCACCGCAGTAAGTCCGGCAAGCACTACATTGTCGCCAATAGTTATGTGACCAGCAAGCGTTGTATTGTTTGAAAAAATGCAATAATTGCCAATTACACAATCGTGTGCAATATGTGAATAAGCCATTATGAGGCAATTGCTGCCGATAGAAGTTTTGTTGCGATCGGAAGTGCCGCGATTTATTGTTACACACTCACGCACTGTGGTGTTATCGCCAATAGTAGTAAGCGTTTCTTCGCCTTTGAATTTTAAATCCTGTGGTATTGCGGAGATAACTGAGCTTGGAAATATGCGACAGTTTTTACCAATACGGGCACCTTCCATAATGGTGACATTCGATCCAATCCAAGTACCCTCACCAATTTCTACATTTTTATGAATAGTAGAAAACGGATCTATAGTTACGTTCGGACCTATCTTGGCATCCGGATGTATGTAAGTAAGCGGGTGAATCATTGTTTGTCTTTACGGATTATTTGTGCCACTAATTCGGCTTCAGTAACAAGCCTGTTGCCCACATACGCAGTTCCCCGCATTTCGCAAATGCCCCGACGAATGGGATTAAGGAGTTCGAGTTTCAGTATTAAAGTGTCTCCAGGAGTTACTTTAGATTTGAAGCGAGCCTTATCAATTTTGATAAAATAGGTATCATAATTTTCCGGGTCAGTGTAGTTATTTAAGGCAAGAATACCACCAGCCTGTGCGAGTGCTTCAATTTGCAAAACGCCTGGCATAACCGGATTGCCCGGAAAATGTCCCTGAAAAAATTGCTCGTTGAACGTTACATTTTTAATGCCCACCACATGGCTATCGCTGAGTTCAATAATGCGATCTACCAGTAAGAAGGGATACTTGTGTGGCAATGATTTTTCAATATGGGTAATATCGTAGATCGCTGGCTGATTAGGGTCGTATTGCGGAATATCAGAAAGGTGTTTGTTCTTTTTGATGTACTGCTTAATCTTTTTTGCGAATTCTACGTTGGATGCGTGTCCCGGACGATTAGCAATAATGTGCGCTCTGATAGGATGACCAACCAATGCGAGATCGCCCACTACGTCAAGCAATTTATGACGCGCCGGTTCGTTGGGGAAATGAAGTTGAATGTTGTTTAAAATTCCTTCGTGCTTTACCTCGATTTTATTCTTGTTGAAAACTTTTGCAAGCCTTTCCAGTTCTTTCGCACTTACCACTTTATCCACCACCACTATGGCATTGCTTACATCGCCGCCCTTAATAAGGTTGTTGTCAAGTAAATATTCAAGTTCATGTAAAAAACAAAAAGTACGGCATGGTGCAACTTCATCTCTGAATTCGGAAATGTGTTTCAGTGTGGCGTGCTGGGTGCCTAAAACAGGAGAATTGAAATCTATGAGTGTAGTAATCTGGTAATCGCTGGAAGGAATAGCGAGCATATCTACATTCTTCACAGGGTCGAAGTAGTGTATGTTCTGATCTATTGTATAAACTATTCTTTTTGCTTCCTGCTCCTGTACGCCTACACTGTCTATGGCTTCAATAAACTCGCGGGCGCTGCCGTCCATTATTGGCACTTCGGGTCCATCAAGTTCTATAAGTACATTATCAACACCCATTCCTACAAGTGCTGCAAGTGTATGTTCAATAGTGCTTACTCTTGCGCCATTGTGTTCAATAGTAGTACCTCTCGATGTGTCCACAACAAGGTCTGCATCGGCTTTCACTACAGGTTTGTCGGGAAGATCAACCCGCTGAAAGCGGATACCGAAACCAGGATTGGCTGGTTTCATGGTCATGTTCACTTCTTTTCCTGTATGAAGTCCTACGCCCGAAAGCGTGACAGAACCTTTTAATGTTTTCTGGTTTTCCGCAGTTTGCTGCACAATGTTGCATTTTTTTATCCTGGCTTCTGTTTCAGGCAACGTAGCTATCCTCACTTGTCAACTGAAATATTTTGGTTTAATAAAGCTGTAAGTTCTTCTATGGTATCTTCCAGCTTCAGAAGGCGTTGATGTAATTCGGGCAAATTTCTAAAAATTGCCTGACTTTTCAGAGAACTTTTATAATCGTATGCGGGGGAACCTGTGAGCGTTGTGTTTGGTGTAGTTACAGATTTAGATAATCCGCTTTGAGCATTAATACGCGTGCCATCAGCAATTTGTATATGTCCTACAATTCCTACTTGCCCACCAATAACACAGTTCCTGCCAATTTTCGTACTTCCGGAAATACCTGTTTGTGCGGCAATCACCGTGTGTTCGCCTACTTCTACATTGTGTGCGATCTGTATTAAATTATCCAGCTTTACGCCTTTGCGGATGCAGGTAGAACCCATAGTAGCGCGGTCTATTGTAGTATTTGCACCTATCTCCACGTCATCTTCAATTATCACATTTCCTATTTGCGGTACCTTTTTATAAGTACCATCTTTTTGTGGTGCAAAACCAAAGCCATCGCCTCCTATCACAGCCCCGCTATGCACTACAACTCTGCTGCCCAGAGAGCAACCATCATAGATTTTTACCCCAGCAAATATTCTTGAATCTTCATTGATCACTACATTATCACCAATATAGCAACCGGGATACACACGTACATTATCTCCAATTATTACATTATTGCCCACGTAGGTAAACGCACCGATGTACACATTTTTACCAATAGATGCCGTTTTGCTGATGTAAGAAGGTTGCTCAATGCCATGCTTACCGCTGCGCGATACTATTTCATTATACTTTTCCAATAAAAATGCAAAACCACTGTAAGCATCTTTTACCCGAATAAGTGTAGGTTTTACTTTTCCTTTTATTTCAAGGCTATCGTTGATGATGATGATAGATGCCTTGGTAGAGTAGAGGCACTCTTCGTATTTAGGATTGGCAATAAAACTTAGAGACCCATCCGATGCTTCCTCGATCTTAGCCACATGGCTCACCTTCGCTTCAGGATCTCCTTCTATTTTTCCCTTTATGAGCGTGGCTATTTGTAACGCGGTAAACTGCATGAAAGAAATTGAGATTACAATTTATGTCAATTAACGATAGGTTTGCCTGGTTATTGTTCGACTTATCACGGTTGGATAAAGCAAATGTAGTTTTTATGTACGGGTCTGGCAAGTGCCTGATTTACCAACGCATTGTCCACTTCCGAAATATCGCACACAGTGCCATTCTTTAAAGCTATGGTGATTTTTTCATCTTCTGTATTGTACGTACTGGTAGAGGTAGTGCCTGTTATTACATAATACTTCCTTTCCTCATCGCTTATATTCTTCAATGCCTTCCTCTTTTCTTCTGCTACATCTTCCAGTGGGCTGCTACTTAATATGGTCTTATACAATCTTCTTTCCGTCATCATAGTACAAAGACGAGAAAGTATAGCATCATCCTGGCTCTTCCACACTTTTATACTTGTCAGCACATCATTATCGTCCAACTCGCAAAACATACTCAGATGTTCCGCATTCTCCTCAAAATCTTTTAGCGTAAGCTGCGAATTGAGGAAATAACCCAACGCAGGCGTAGCAAACAACCTCACACCAGCCCTCGTTAGCTCTTTTGCCCGTTTCAAAATATTTACCAACAGCACCTCACTACCCAGCACCGCCTTATGAAGATACACTTGCCAATACATCAGCCGCCGCGCTATTATAAACTTCTCTACCGAGTGCACACCCTTCTCTTCCACCATCAGTTCATTATCCCGCACCGTTAGCATCTGCAATATTCTATCGTAGCCTATCACACCCTCGCTCACGCCCGTATAAAAACTATCGCGGTTCAAGTAGTCCATCCTATCCACATCCAACTGGCTCGATACCAACTGATGCAAATACCGCTGCTCATACCCCTCGTCAAATATCTTTATCGCACCATCCAGCATCCCTCCCATCTCCTC
>CALMWT010000093.1 GCA_937870855.1 uncultured Taibaiella sp. | reverse complement strand
CGAGAAACTCCACCAGTTACACGAGAAACTCCACCAGTTACACGAGAAACTCCACGAATTACACGAGAAACTGCACGAATTACACGAGAAACTCCACCAGTTACACGAAAAACTCCACGAGTTACACAAGAAAGTCCATGAGTTACACAAGAAACTCCACG
Organism: uncultured Taibaiella sp.; assembly: GCA_937870855.1. GTDB lineage: Bacteria > Bacteroidota > Bacteroidia > Chitinophagales > Chitinophagaceae > JAFIGV01. Next base: position 2,637 of record CALMWT010000093.1, on the reverse strand, counting down.
AATTACACGATAAAAGCACCCATCCACGGTGCTATTTCGCCCATCGGCGAAGAAAAAATCCCCGCCCGTCGCTAAAAATCACACAATTTTCACCCAAATACCCCCTTTTTCGGAGCAAAAGCGCCCCCTCGCCCCACAAAAAATCAGTGCTACTGGGTATTTCCACCAAGCCCCCTTTACACTTACTTTGCATTCAAACAATATCCAGCATATGAAAGCACTAAAATTCACACTACTCGCAGCATCACTCCTCGCCGCCACCACCACCATGGCGCAGCGCATCAAAATGAAAGAAGGCAACCTCGATGCCCTCAAAGGAGTAAAAAAACTAAACATCCGCTACGACTACTCTGCCATGACCTGCACCACAAAAGACATCCCCGAAGCCGATTTTGTAGCCAACAAAAAAGAAGAATACAACAAAAAAGAAGCAGGCAAAGGCGACCGCTGGGCAGAAAGCTGGGTAGCCGACCGCGAAAAAAGATTTGCCCCACACTTCAAGCAAATGTTTGAAAAACAATCCGACATCCTACTATCCGAGGGCGAAAGCGAGAAGTACACCCTCATCTTCAAAACCACCCACACCGAAACCGGTTTCAACATTGGCATAAAGCGCCGCGATGCGTTTATAGACGGCGAAGCCCTGGTGGTAGAAGCCGCCAACCCCGATAAAGTGCTGGCAAAAATATCTATAGACAACGTGCCGGGCCGCACCGGCGGTGGGTACGACTTCGATGCCGGCGAGCGCCTTGCCGAAGCCTACGAAAAAGCAGGAAAATCTTTAGGAAAGTATTTTAGTAAACAGATAGATTGATTACCCATTACACTAAAGAAGAAAAACGCCCTCAGGCGTTTTTCTTCTTTAAGTCAGTCAGCCAGTGATGCTGCCACCATTTCGGCAATATCCATGACTTTTATGTCGTCTTCTTTTTCTTTGTTCTTCACCCCATCGGTAAGCATAGTAGTGCAAAACGGACAGTTGGCGGCAATAATGTTAGCGCCGGTTTCTATAGCTTCCGCCGAGCGCTCAAAGTTGATGCGTGTGTTGCCTGGCTCTTCTTCTTTAAACATTTGCGCGCCGCCCGCCCCGCAGCACAGTCCATTGGTGCGGCATCGCTTCATCTCCACCAGCTCTACGTCCAGTGCTTGCAACACCTCGCGGGGAGCTTCATATATTCCGTTGCCTCTTCCCAGGTAGCAGCTATCGTGGTAGGTAATTTTCTTTCCTTTGAAGTCACCGTTTTCTTTCATCCTCACTCTTCCATCGTTTATTAATTGCTGCAGGAATGTAGTATGATGAATTACTTCGTAAGTGCCACCCAGTGCGGGGTATTCATTTTTTATTACGTTGAAACAATGCGGACAAGCCGTCACTATTTTCTTTACCTCATAGCCATTTAGTGTTTGAATATTGTTGTACGCCATCATTTGAAACAGAAATTCATTTCCCGCGCGGCGAGCAGGGTCGCCAGTACACATTTCCTCCTTTCCGAGAATGGCAAATTTCACACCCACCTTATCAAGTATCTGTGCGAAGGCTTTGGTTATGCGTTGTGCTCTCTGGTCGAAGCTGCCGGCGCACCCCACCCAAAATAGCACTTCAGGTGTTTCGCCGTTGGCAGCATACTCCGCCATTGATTTTATGTGCATACAGTTCTTTAGATTAGTAGTGATTTTTAAGATTGTGCGGCCAGTTCTTCCGTCCATTTATCCCTGTCATCGGGGCTAAACTTCCAGGGTGCCATATTGTTTTCTATGTTCCCACTCATCAGGTTCCATTCTTGTGGCGCATTGCTTTCTTCCATTATTAAATAACGCCGCAGTTGGTTGATGATAGATAAAGGTTCGATACCCACAGGGCAAGCCTCTACGCAAGCTTGGCAAGTAGTACACGCACGCAGTTCTTCAACGGTTATATAATCGTGAACAAGCGTTTTGCCATCGTCCACAAAGGTTTTATTCTTATTGATGTTTGCGCCAACTTCTTCAAGCCTGTCGCGGGTGTCCATCATTATTTTTCTTGGAGAAAGCTTTTTGCCTGTAATATTCGCCGGACAAGCATCGGTACAACGTCCGCATTCGGTGCAGGAATACGCATCAAGTAAACTTTTCCAGGAAAGATCCATTACATCTTTTGCCCCAAAACGTTGTGGTGCCTGATCGCCGGTTGAAGCAGGAGCCAGTTCGGGTTGCATCATGTAAAGCACCTCGTTTTGTATCTCTTTCATGTTTTCCATTTTTGCCTGTGGGCGTAAGCGCAAATAATAGGCATTTGGAAAAGCGAGAATAATATGGAAATGCTTGGAGTAGGGGAGATAGTTTAGGAAAGCAAAAATGCCAAGAATATGTCCCCACCAGCACACGCGTTCTATGACGTGTAGCGTAGCAACACTTGTATTAGCAAACATAGGAGCAAACAACCCACTGATCAAAAAGCCTGAACCTGTTCCTTCTTTTATTCTTACCGCACCTTCAGCTGTGTTCATTAGTAAAAGCATCAGCATTAAAACCACTTCGATATAGAGAATGGTATTCGCATCCTTTTTAGGAAACCCATTCAACTCGTCCATCGCCAGCCTTTTTACTTTCAAAACATTTCTTCTTACCAAAAAAGAAATAACAGCAATGAGCGTAAGG
>CALMWT010000092.1 GCA_937870855.1 uncultured Taibaiella sp. | reverse complement strand
CTCCGAATCGCGGGAACGCATCTCTGAATGACGGAAACCCATCTCTGAATGACGGAAACCCATCTCCCAACCGGCGGTACGAATCCTACTCGTGTCGGTTCTTACCCTCACCAACCACCCGCGGGTCTATGCCATCAGCGTCTTAAACTCGCTGGTAAAATGAAACTCTATGTCGGGGTTATTTTGCCGCTCGGTGTTGAGGAACCATTCGCTTTGTGCCAGGTACACCAGGTTGCCGTCTTTATCTTCCATCACATTACTTTGCTTAAAGCGCACAAAGTCGTCAATCTTCTTTTTATCTCCCGTTATCCAGCAAGCCTTGTAAAAACTAAGCGGCACAAATGCGCAAGACGCGCCATACTCTTGCAGCAGCCTGTATTGTATCACTTCAAACTGTAGCTCGCCCACGCAACCAATGATCTTTCTATTGCCACCATGCTGCGTAAATAACTGCGCTACGCCCTCATCGGTCAACTGGCGAATACCTTTCTCCAGTTGCTTAGTTTTCATCGGGTCTTTGTTCACCAGTTCTTTAAACAGTTCGGGAGAAAAAGTAGGAATCCCCGTGAATTGCAATTGCTCGCCTTCCGTTAGCGTATCGCCTATTTTGAAATTGCCTGTATCAAACAATCCCACCACATCGCCGGGATAAGCCTCTTCTATCACATCCTTTTCCCGCGCAAGAAATGAATACGGATTGCTGAACCGAACCTCCTTATCAAGGCGTGTGTGCTTAAAATATTTATTCCGCTCAAACTTGCCGGAGCAAACCCGCAGAAACGCAATTCTATCTCTGTGTCGCGGATCGAGGTTGGCGTGAATCTTGAAAATAAACCCGGTAAACTTATCCTCATCGGGTGCCACGTAGCGCTTATCGGTATTGCGCCCCAAAGGAATTGGCGCAATGCGAATAAAAGTATCGAGCAGTTCCTTCACCCCAAAATTATTTACCGCACTACCAAAAAACACCGGAGCAACTTGCCCTTGCAGATAATCCGAAACATCAAGATCTCCATACACACCTTCCAGCAGTTCCACGTCTTCGCGCAGTTGGCTGGCATCGCGCGCACCTATTTTTTCATCCAGTAGTTTGTCGGTAAGGTTGGGAATGGGCACTGTGTTTTCGTCTGTGGCTTTTTGGCTGGCAGTAAAGAGTTTCAGGTTTTTATCGTAAAGGTTATAAACCCCTTTAAAGTCCTTACCCATATTTATAGGCCAGGAAAGCGGATGCAGGGAAATCTTCAGTTCTTTTTCTATTTCATCCAACAAATCGAAAGGATATTTTCCGTCCCTATCCATTTTGTTTACAAAAACAATAACGGGCGTATCTCTCATACGGCACACTTCCATCAGTTTTCTTGTCTGTTCCTCTACACCATTCACGCTGTCAATTACCAGAATTACGCTATCCACTGCTGTAAGTGTGCGGTAAGTATCTTCCGCAAAGTCTTTGTGACCAGGTGTATCGAGCAGGTTTATCAGCGTGTCTTTATACTCAAAACTCATAACAGATGTAGCCACCGATATGCCCCGCTGCCGCTCTATTTCCATAAAGTCGCTGGTTGCGTGCTTCTTTATCTTGTTGCTTTTTACAGCGCCTGCCACTTGTATAGCCCCCCCAAACAATAGCAACTTTTCTGTGAGCGTGGTTTTACCGGCATCGGGGTGAGAGATGATGGCAAATGTTCGGCGGCGGCTGATTTCCTTTTCGTATTTCATTGTTGCGTAAACGTCATTAACGGAGGCAGAAAGGCAGTGGTGCGTGTCTATAACTTTCTGCTAAAAGACGGCGAAGTTCAGAAAAAGCATGGAGTTAATAAGAACAAATGTGGATAGATAGTTGTTAAATCCCTCATTGATTATTTATTCTGGATATTAGATTTGCGGAAAAGCACAAGGGTAAATGTCTATTACAAGGCTGCAAGGAGATCTGCTGAATGACTTTAAAGAACAGAAAGCTATGGTGGTTGAACAAACCGAATTGTTTGATCCGATGGCAACAGCGCTCCGCACATCTGCCGCCCAACGCCTTGCCCACAAAGCAGCGCTCATCATTACCGAAATAGTTTGTTACCTCGCTTCTGCTACCACCGTTGCAGCTACAATTTTCATGAACCATATTTATCCTTTTACGCCGCTTCAAAATGTACGCTACATTCATTCGCTCAATGACATTAAATCGTTGAAAGAAGAAGAATATCTGAGCATTGTAGTCCACGCCTTGGCGGGATTTATTGCTTTGCTCTTTTACATCATCGCAAGAATGACGCGCAGCATACGGCTAAAAAATAACATTCTGAATCTTGCAGGTAAGAATGTGAAAATCCTCATGGGGCAGCACCTGAAACGCAAAGCAGCAGTAGAATCATTGGAACAACGTCATTTGCTTGATCTTCCTTCTTTCGGCGGAACGGTAAGCATGAAAAACCTGGCAAATACAGCCTACGCAACCGTTGACAATATTCAATAATTCCGCGACATCAACTTTATCTTTACTCAATTTTTCCTACATGAACTTATTCGAAAAAATACAAGAAACCGTTTCCTTTATTCAAAAAAAAATCACCCAAAAACCCACAGTAGGAATTGTACTGGGCAGCGGACTTGGCGGATTGATAGAGGTAGTGGAAAGAGAAGTGGAAATTTCTTATGCTGACATTCCTCATTTTCCGGTATCTACCGTGCAGGGGCATGAAGGAAAGCTTGTGTTTGGAAAACTTCGGGGTAAAGAAGTAGTGTTGATGGCAGGTCGTTTTCATTACTACGAAGGCTATAATATGGAAGAGATTTCTTTTCCGATTCGGGTAATGAAAGCGCTGGGTGTGGGGACGCTAATCTTATCGAATGCAGCCGGAGGTATGAATGCAGCTTATCAGGTGGGCGACCTTGTACTTATAAAAGATCATATCAACCTTTTTCCGGAACATCCGTTGCGTGGACCAAATGATGAAAGACTCGGTGTTCGCTTTCTCGACATGAGTGAACCCTATGATCTGAAATTGATAGAGAATGCGAAGGCAATTGCTAAACACCAAAACCTTATTGTTCACACCGGTGTGTATGTAGGCTTGCAGGGACCAACATTTGAAACCCGCGCGGAATATCATTGGCTACACGTAATTGGCGGCGATGTGGTAGGTATGAGCACTGTACCCGAGGTAATAGTTGCGAGACATGGCGGTATGCGTGTGTTTGCTGCGAGTGTAGTAACAGACCTGGGCATCCGTGATGAACTCAACACAATTTCTCACGAAGAAGTGCTCGAAGCTGCAAATGCTGCGGCTCCAAAATTAGCCGGATTGGTAGGAGCGTTGGTGGAAGATATGTAGTTGCTAATCTCTGGGTTATTCCGCAGGCACTTCTTCTTTGTTTACCTGCATTATGCCTTTGATATTGGTGATGCGGTACCACGTAAAATCCTGATTGGCTTCGAGTCCATCGCCATACATTATTTGCGTTGGCGTTTTAATGCGGACAAATTTTTCTGTGTAAAACTGTTTGATCTTTTCATTCCATACCAACTCTTCGGTGGCAAGGCGTTCCCCTTTTTTATTTACTACAAGTATGCTGTCTCTGATAAGAATGTTTCCCTGACGCATATAGTAGCGTGCATATTTTGCAGTTAGGGTACTTTGAATTTGGGTGCTGTCGTTGTAAGATTCTATCCGAAGTCCTTTGCGGGCATCCATAAAAGGAGGCTTCGCGTGTTCGTTAATTATAAACTCGGTTGCAAAAAGGCGTGCCTTTACTTTTCCATTTTCACTAAAGATGATTACTACTTCTTCAGCCTTGTCTTCGGTAAAATTGGTTTTGCCAAGAAGGTCGTTTATTTCGCTGGTTTTATTCTTGCAGGAAGCCGTTAGCAACAGCAAAAAGCAGATAACGCAACAAGACAAAATGCTACGACCGTGGCAAATTACCTTAGTCATATTTCCTCTTAACAAACCAGCGATCGTTGAGTGAAATGCCTAAGTGAAATCGAAAGAAATTCTCTCTTACCAACCCATTGCTTTCCGTTCCTCTTCGTCCTACTTCCATTGCCAAATGCAGCCGATCCATTGAACGCTTGAAGGGCAGACTTGCACCCACCGTCACCGCATAAAAATTGATGTCTGTATTTCTGAGTGTAACGAAATCTTTTCCGAAATAGAAACCAAGGCGATAAGTAACGCGCGATAAGTATTTGTAAAGACTGGTAGGATCGGGAGTAAGTTCTCCGCCTATTCCAATTTTGTAAGAGTTAGTCACAGAATCTTTGGTATCACCAAAATTGCGAAACTCGCTCCACTGAGAACCTGTGTAGTCAAGTCCTACTGTCCATTTATCGTTGCCTGCCAACTGCACCCCAAACGAGTAAGTTGTAGGAAGCTTTACTTTGCCTTTTACGTCCTTCGCATTTTGGGCAGTATCAAATACAGTTCCCCCACCCACAGAACGCCACAGCACGCCGTAGTTATCTTGCCAGGCGTTCAGCGATTGAGACATGGCCAGCGTACCGCCCACGCGTAAACGCATTTGTTCATTCAGTTTGGCATTGTATTGCAATCCTACTTTATAATAAAGTCCACCGATTTTAGTGTATCTCGAAAAATCACTATTGTAGGCATTTACAGTATCATACTGCTTTTGTAGAATAACAGAATTGCGCACAGTGCCGAAGAGATAACCAAAATTGAAACCCACACTAAATCCTTTAAACTCGTATGCCCCACCAACGAATGCATAATTGGTGCTACCATCGCCAGAATACACTTTTAGAGACGGACCTACCCCATCAAGATTCAGCGAGTCGTTCATGCGATAATAAACCCGTGTGAAAGGACGCAAACCCAAAGCCAGACCACCTCTTTTACCCAGAGGAATACCAATAGTAATATGCGATAACGTTGCAGAGCCTGTGCCTGCGCTTTCGTTGTTTGC
>CALMWT010000091.1 GCA_937870855.1 uncultured Taibaiella sp. | reverse complement strand
ACGGTGGTGTGAGAGGACAGGTAGGGAACTAATTCCTACCTTCCTACTCGATTTTGGAATGTAACCATAATCTTCTTTAGCTTTATATTGAAAAATATATTTCCTCATCATTTCAAACCATCATGTATGATTTCCCGTAAGAAAACAATTGCCATTACAGGCTTGGTAGTAGCAACAGCTGCCTTGGTACTCTTCCAATCATCTGCCCCCCCCCCTTCTGGTCCTGATTTTGACTTTGAACAAGAACCTCCGGTAGTAGAAAAATATTTCGTTCAGAAACTTAGTAGTTCCATTGACAACTATAGTATGATAATGAAGATTAAATACCTCGAAGATGATAGGCTTGCAGACTTGCATGAGTTAAACATATACTATGGCGTAGATGAAATTACATAACCTTTCATGACGATGGAATAGCCCCCGATGTTACCTCTGGCGATCTTATTTATTCTGCCTATTTAAGTGAAGATGTTGATGCGTTTACTGATCGTGTGGAAGAACTGCAAAATAATTTACAAGCACAGATTGCTAATAACGGCGGATTCCTGCATTTTACAGGACACTCAGGAAAACTTCATAGCGAGATAGTTGAATTTGACCTAAATGGTTTTGAACACCATGAACAAGTGGAATTAAACGCCCTTCTTATAGATGCAATCAACTGCCAAAGTGAAATACTAAAACAAAACTCTCTCTTCATAACCGATTTATCTGTCGTTGAAGATCCTGCAAGAACTTACAATGTTGTAACGGGCACTGGAAACCATACTGGTGTCTGGACATTTGGTAACCTCATAAAAAACATGGCAAATCAAACTGCAACAGGCGTATCTGCAAGAACTTTGTTGAAGGAATGGATAAGAGGTTGGACGAATGGCAGAACTATTAATGGTCAGACTGTCCCACTAAGAATTGCTGTCTATAATTATTTGATTATTCCTTGGCTTGTTAAGGCAAACAATTGGCAGGGAAACCACTATCAAAATTTAAACATTGTAACACAATGGGAAACCGATTGGGACAATACCTCTGAAGCAAACTTGTTGAAATATGCACCATTTAAATTGATGGCAATAGTAAATAGATTAGATCTGAAAGGAAATACCGGATATTCATCTTCTATAACTAATGCAGGTGAGACTCGTTTTATTTATACGCTTATTGCTCCCCATACAAATACCCGGTGACCAATTAGGAACTGTTGCTGCTTATGCCGGCGAATCTCCACGTGGCTTAACTGGTGCAGGCGACTTTATTGATTGGCAGGGAATGAATGTGATACTTGAGTATGGCAATCCACATACTAACCTTTGCGATTTACGTGATTATGCCCAAGCATGGTTAGACCTTAGTGACTATACACTAGGCAGCAGTTCTTACAATACTGCACTGGAAGCAATAACGCATGAAGTAATTGATGCTAATGTAGCAACCGGCAAGCCCAACGGAAGCGCTTTAAATCAATTACGCACTAATGAGCGATTATTTCAACCCTCTATTAGCGTTCCTTTCCCGAATGGTGTTCAATTGTGGCAAGAGTCAGATTGGGAACTTTCTCAGTTTGAGCTTAATGGTTCTTCACATTTGCTTGCTCCGGCACCTGTTACCAATACACCCGTAAATGAAGCAAACATGGGTACAAATCTGTCTGGTCAAATTTTGGCCGGTACTGGATCGTGGGGCGCTGGTATAGAGGCGCTGATAGATTGGTCTTTTAAAAGCAAGCTAAAGCTAAAACAAGGATTTCACAACCTACCATTAAACTACACCTATAATGGCGATGTGTTAAAACAGGCTGCTACTGCAAGGATTGATGCTGAGCAGCTGCATTTTTGGGACTTCAACTGGAGCAATAACAGCACTACGTTTTATACATACATTTCTCCCAGCAATCCAAACAGCCATAATTATGAGAAAGATTTACGGCAGCAGCTATCATTGAATACTTGCCAGGGATGCCATGCCGGTGAAACAAAAACCATGTTCACGCAAATGACCCCTGTGGGCTATGGAGAATCTCATAACTACTGGGGTACAATACCGGCTAATGACTACCGCCGATTGATACAAGATTCGTGTCAACAAGCGGAAAGTCATTTTATAATCAGACGGTAGAAAGCACCTATGCATTACCCTCATCTTCTGCTTCAGGTTATTACCAAAGACTCTCAGCTTTTCTTACAGGCAGACGATATTCCGGACCAAATAATTGGCAGGATGATAAGCATGAAAGTGGGCAATTTGGTGACGATGTTCTTGATAATGCAGATATAAACACTCCAGCTGCGGCAGCTTCTTTATTTTATGTTTACGATCCCACCGACAACCACGACGGAACAACAGACAATTCTTACCCAAAGCCAGACCGTGTAAACGGTTACAATGATCTTGAAATGCGAAAGCAAAGGCTATGTCAGTTCTTAAACCATGCCTGTAATCCTGACATGAATACAAAGGTTTTAGCTATAATGTCAAGAACTTCTGTTTACCCTTTGCCTAAGAAAGGACACTAAACCTATCCTCTATGAAAAAAATATTTTTTGCGCTAATAGCGCTCACAACTATTTGCAATATTACTGCAGTGGCACAAAGTTGGCAATGGGTGAGCAGCGGGCAGGCTAATTATTTTGATCAAGTAGAATGGATAACAGTAGACAAATGCGGTAATACTTACGTTACGGGTTCTTTTTATAACACACTTACCATAGATACATTTCAATTGGTGAGTAACGGCTACAAAGATGTGTTTTGGGTAAAGTATAACAAGCATGGGCAAGTGATTTGGGCAAAAAGCACAGGCGGTAACAATGATGACGATCCAGGGGGCATTGCTGTTGATAACGCAGGTAATGTGTATGTATTCCTTTCTTTTAGTGATACCATTTCTAATGGAGGCTTTCAAGCATTTAATTCAGGATATAGAAACGATCTACTGTTGGCAAAATATGATAGCTCTGGCAATCTATTAACTTATAAAACTTGGGGAACTCCTTATGCAGAAATAGCAACTAGTATCGCAATTAACAAAAACAATCAGCTTATTATTTATGGGAGTTTTAATGGCTATAACGGTGTTGTCCCTCCTCCGGTCGCAGCTCGAATGTTAGTATTGGATAGTAATCATATTTTACAGAGTTACAGCAATTACGGTCAAGACATTTTTATAGTAAAATTAGATACATCTCTAACTATTTTATTTTCAAAAAGTGCTGAAGGTAACACAGGAACAAATAAAATCTTAGCCGATTACAACGGCAATAATTTTATCACAGGTACTAGCGCATATAAAATGAAATTTGATGCTATTCTACTTACAGCGCCTTATATTTTTGTTTGGATTGCAAAATACGATAGCACTGGAAACGCTTTATGGGCTAATATGGGAACATCCAACTTTATGGGCACTTATGGTATTTTATGCTCCACAAGTCCTAAGGGTAATGTTTATTGCGTTGGTCAATATGATACCCCACCTAACATTAGTCCCTATTCTCAAATTACTTTTGGAAATACCACACTCACAGGAGATTACGCTTTTATGGTGAAATACGATCCTGCGGGCAATCTTAAATGGGCAAAAAATGTAGGTAAAACCGCACGAGATGCAGCCTATGACGTGGCGGTAGATGCACACGACAATATTTATGTAACGGGAACTTTCAATTACATGGGTGTCTTTGGCTCTGATACTTTTTATACTGTCGGTCATAACGATTTGTTCGTAAACAAATACGACAGCAACGGCAATCATATCTGGACAACAACTGCAGGCGGTATCTCAAACGATGGAGGCTATGCTATCATCTTAGATAAAAACCAAAATATTTTAGTTGGAGGATATATTGCCAGTACTCCTGCGTATTTTGGCAATCATCAGGTAAGTAGCGCAGGCAATTGGGATATGTGTGTGGCAAAGCTATCGCCCTGGACAACTGATATTGAACAACCGAAAGAAATCGATAAATTTATTTCCATATATCCGAATCCTAATAGTGGTAGCTTTCAGGTTGAACTGAAAAAGGGAAAATATCAGCTCCTCACTATTACAGATGTGAATGGCAAGGTTATATACCGGCAGCAGTTAAGTCAGGCACAGAGCAGGTTGAATATAAATATTGCGCTTTCCAATGGTATGTATTTCATTAGGCTTACAAACGCAAAAGAATCCGTAATACAAAAATTCATAGTTCCACATTAGTAAACACTAAAAAACAAATTTTATGAAAGCAACAATTGTAATACTAATAAGCGCACTGTTTTGCAACATGGCACAGGCGCAGCAATTTACAGCAATAGCTTACACTGCGGAAGGCAATAATTATTATCAGATAGCCAATGCAACATCGCAATCGGCAGTACCTTTTTACTCTGAAGCCGGAGGGGGTAACTGATGCTTACGCAACCGGTGGATGCAAATGGCGAGATATTATACAAGGGGGGCAAAAACTTCAACCCGGCTTTTGTGCTCAATATCGCAAGTGAGGCAAATGGTACAATTGGGAACAATATGGTTTATCACTTTGGCGATAAAGAATTTTCTATAGAGTATATACAGGCGAGAGAGCGAGAAGAAATGACTTACTTACAATGGGATGCAGCAGTAAAAGATATTGATGATTATAAGTTTTATATACGGAAAAGCGAGGATGGCTTGCGTTTTACCCACATTGGTACAATACAACCTTACCGCAAGGAAAGGGCAGCTTATCAATATTTGGATAGGAGGGGCGGAACAGCCTACTATCAAATAGTTGTAAGCGGGAAAAAGAAAAATGTAAACTATTACTCGAAAAAAATATTTGTGAGTGATGACAACTCGGTTCGGGTTTACCCAACTGTTTTTAGCAACTTTATCAATATTCAATTGATCACTCCAGTAGAAGCCAGCTCTTACAAAATAGAAAATATTCAAGGTCAAATATTACAAAGAGGAATTCTCAAAGAGTTGAATAATACTATTGAGGTTAATGAGCTCGCTTCCGGTGTGTACTACATAAGAATTCAAGGCGGAAAAACAGAAGTAACTAGAAAGATAATTAAGAAATAGAACCATTTTTTAAAATGCATAAAAGCGGTGGTTGTTCCATCGCTTTTGTCTTTAATGCTGGGAAGCATTCAGCCGTTCAGAATTTTATAGAAAATGGCTCGCACCCATTATCGTGGCACAGTTTTGCTTTTTTATAAAGCTGTAAAGGTTCGGATAATACAACGGCTCGATGACGACAGATGAATAAAAGACTTTGGCAGCCGCTGCAAATATGATGACCTTGAAGAGAAGGATGAGCAGAACGTTCATCCTTCTTTGCCTTAACAAACCCCTACTATTTCTTCCCAATCCGGTACAACCTTCCTTCATCGGTGATTGCATACAAAGCGCCATCCGTTCCTTGTGCTACATCACGGAAACGCTGTCCTTCATTGGCGAGTAAACGCTCCTCACCTGTTACGCGGTTGTTTTGCAATACTATCCTGGCAATGTGCTTGCTGTTAAGTCCTGCGATAAAAAGATTGTTTTTCCATTCTGGAATATCGGTAGCGTTGTAGAACGTCATACCACTTGGAGAAAGTACAGGATCCCAATAATAAACAGGCTGTTCCATGCCTTGTTTTTGAGTGATGCCTTCACCTATTTTTTGTCCGCTATATTCTATGCCGTAGCCAATGAGGGGCCAGCCATAATTTTTTCCGGCTTCTATTCTGTTCAGTTCATCACCACCGCGTGGTCCCATTTCACTTTCCCATAGTTCTCCGGTCTCAGGATGTAAAGCGAGGCCTTGCACATTTCGGTGTCCGTAACTATAGATTTCCGGACGCGCATTGGTATTATTAGCAAATGGATTTCCCGGTGCAGGTTGTCCTTCTGTGGTTATGCGCAATATCTTTCCCAATGCACTATTAAGATGTTGCGACTGCGGACGCGTTTCTTTGTCCGAACGTTCGCCGGTACTTACAAACAAATAACCGTCCTTTCCAAATGCCAATCGTGACCCGTAATGTTTATCGCCATCATACGCAGGCAAAGCGCGATAAATAACTTTTGCATTCTCGATGCTGCGCTCATCTTCTGCCAGTCTTCCCTTGGCAACCGCTGTAAGATTTCCATTGCCTTGTCTTTCAGAGAACGACCAGTAAATCATTCTGTTGGTAGCAAATGCAGGATCGAGCGTAATGTCTAAAAGCCCTCCTTGTCCCGCAGCATCTACAGCGGGTATGCCTGTAATTTTTTCTCCAATCTTTCCATCTTTTGCAATGATGCGCATGTTGCCTTTCTTTTCTGTAATGAGGAATCGTCCATCGGGCAATACTGCAATTCCCCACGGACGATCAAGGTCGCGTGTTAGCACCGTAGCATCGTAAGGGGTAGTAGTGCGCACACCCGCTATACGTGTTTGTCCGGCAAAAGCAGGTTGATAATCTGTATTTGCGGATTGTGTTTCTACTGCTTTGCCCACACGCGCCGTGTCTTCATTATTGCCTGCATTGGCAGGTTTTGAATTTCCACAAGCGGTGAAGAGGAACATCATAATAAGCGCTGAAGCAGAAAACTTTACTGGCATGATATAAATGTTTTGGAATGAATAATGTTGTTGCGAATAAATAAGTTTGCTAAAAGGTCGTTCCAGGCAAGGTCAGGATTTTCCATTAGCATTTTGGGGAATTTTATTTTGGAGGATGAAGCAAGGATTTGCACCATTTTTTGCGTCTTGAATGACGTACCATTTTTAAAATAAAAAGTTATGCGCCAATTGGTATTTGCAGCACTGCTATTGATGATCGCTCCGTTTTTGATGGGCACTTCTTGCAACAAAACAACAGATTGCAAAAAGGTTATGTGTACGATGATGTTTGTGAGCGTAACCGTTACCGTACAAAATAGTGAAGGCGCACCTGTTAGGCTTGATGAAACCTACACGCTGCGAATTGAAAATAATGAAAAGATAAGGTTGGAACCGCAGATGGAAGAAGGACGCTATAATGTTCTTGACGATAGTTATCAAAAGAAGATGGCTAACCGAACCGAGCAATTTATGTTTGTAGGTATTAAAGATGGGAAGAAAGTAGTGGAGGAGCCTTTCACTATTAGTGCAGATTGTTGTCATGTGCAGAAGCAAAGCGGCAAGGAAAAGGTAGTGATGAACTGAGATTCCTACAGACAATTTTTACTTTTCCTCCGTTGACGACCGCTTTCGTGTCCACTTAATTTTTACGTTTCCATCATCGCCATCTACAGCTTTAAAATGAATCACAAGTCCTTTCATTCCCTTTTCCTGTCGTAGGCTGTCATTTACAATTAATTCACTGCGCTTCGGATTTTTCAGAGGTACATCAATATTGATGTGGGTTCCTTTTCTGAATGCATATACTCCGTCCACCTGCACATTCAGCGCACTGCTCTCAATGTACATGGGTGGAATTGTCACTTTATCTCCATTGATGGTCAGCACATTTTTAAGACTGCGAATCTCAATGTTCGATACATCTCTGTTGCGAAACACAAGCTTCCCTATTTTTTCTAAGGGTGAAAAATTGACGAGTGCGCCGTTGGTAAGATTAAAACCTGCTGTTCCTGTAAGCGAGTAAGGAACCATTTTCCCATTGTCGCGGATGCTGCCTTTAACGTCAGCGTTTGCAAACAGATTGCCACGGATATTTTCAGCAGTTATTGCATCCTGACTAAAATTGTTGAATGCTGTAAAAAACTGCTGAACGTTTACATTGTTTACATCTGCTTTTACAGCAAAGTCATTGATGCTTCCGTGTTGGTGGATAATGCCATTAAGCTTAAGGCGGCCACCTGCATGATGGACATCGAAATTTCGAAGAGTAATGTCTGAAGAATTCAACATCAAATCTGCGTTCACATTTGTAGCGCTGAAACTCCTGAAGCTAAGTTTTTTGAGTTGTACTTTCAATGCCACCTTTCCTTCTGCAAGCACTCTGTCCATCTGCGACGATATTTTTTTCACCGCTACCGTGTTATTTTTTTTTGCGGGTGATTTTTCCGGTGTCATTGTGTTTTTTCTACGCCCTAAAAAAGAAGTAAAATCATCGAGGTCTATTGCATCGCTGTTAACTTCCCAGTTCAGCGTCATCTTACCGGGATCGGTATAATACAGGCTCAGAAAGTTCAGAATGCTACCATTCATTTTTAGAACAGAATTTCCCTGTGCAATTCGCACATTGTTGATGAAAAGATCTCTTCCACGAAATAGCACTGTTGCAGAACTGTTTCGAAACTCAAGACTGCGAGGCAAATAAGCAACCGTAGCACCAGAGGCTTTGATGTTTCCAAAAACATAAGCCTTGTTCGTGTCATGCTTACTAATCCCTCCTTTATACAAAAGATCAAGCGAAGCCTGACCTTCTTTGAAACGAAATGAATTGCCGCCAATTACTGCGTTTAGTTTATTCAATGGAAACTCCGAACGAAAGCGGCCTTGCAACAGCGGATGAATAAGATTTGAAACATGGAGGGTGTCCACACGAAAGGGGATTTCTACCCAGCTTCCTTTAAATGCGAACACACTGATCATAGAATTTGGATCGTTGTGACCTTTGCCTTTTTCTTTCTCGTTGGTGAAGTGCCCTGTGAAACTACAATTTTCAATATCACCCACGGGAAGAGCAAGTGTATTATTCGCTACTTGCCATCGAACATTTACCAATGGCGTATCCCGATATTTCATGCGACCGGCAACTGTGCTTTGTACGTTTATGGGTTTGGCTATGTTTATTAAGTTGAGCTTCGCGGCAATACTGGGCGATAGCCAGGAGACCACCGTTTTATATTGTACGTTTTGAGTACCAAGCGAAAGGTGAAATCGAGTGGGTGTGGACGATATGTCAAATAGGGCTGCGGCAGTAAGTTTTTGATTGTCGAGTTTCAGGATTTGCGAGGGAATTTTAATTTGCTTTTTGTTGGCATCGTATTGCAATACAAGCTGTGCGGAGACTGTTCTGTTTTTTAGAAAGCTTCCTTTATTCAGGTTGAAATTGCATTCTTCAATCAGTGTGCTTGTACTGAGTTTTGCATCCCATCCGTTGCTATTATGGTTGATGTTTGCATCCAGCTCGCGGATCGCCAGCCGAAACAATTTATTTTTCATTTCATGCCGAAACATAACGGTCACTTCACTCAAAGAAAGTTCGTGGATACTTGCCTTTGTCTTTTTGTTTTCTTGTTTTTGTTCGTTAAAAATGTTGGTATTGCTGTAACCTGTGCTGTCGGTAAAAACAGAAATTGTTCCTTTAGTAACGGTTAGTTTTTGGATGCTCGGACTTCCTTTTATTATTGACCAAACGTCAACTGACAAGTAAATATTTTCGGCTGTGAGTAGTCGGTGGCGATGAATAGGAAACAAACTATCTTCCAGCTTCACATCATTAAGCGCCACTGCAATGCCGGGAAATCCTCTTATTAAAGCAGGTTCCATGCTACCAATAGTCAGCTTGCCCTGTATGTTGTCATTGATTTGTGAGCTGACTTGAGTTAGAACTTTTTCCTTGTTGTAAAACACATATCCGGCTAATGCACCCCATAGTAAAACCACAAGACAGAGTAGTAGCCCCATTGCTATTAAAATCTTTTTCAGTACGCGCGGCATGTCAGGTTTGTGTGATGTTTTAGAAGTGGAAAATCATGCCATTTAACCGAAAAGAACCGGATAGCCCGCGGTATTTCGATCCTTATCTTTGCCGAAACACTAAATCAATTCTTATGACATCAGTAAATGTTTATCTCAATTTCAACGGTAATTGTCTGGAAGCTTTTGATTTTTACAAATCGGTTTTCGGCGGTGAATTTTCTTATGTAGGACGATTTAAGGATATGCCGCCGCCTGCCGAAGGTCAGCCAACAATGTCGGAAGAAGATGGAGAGCGAATTATGCATATCTCCTTACCCATCAGCAATGAGACAATGATTATGGGAAGCGACACCGGTGGTGAGTGGGCTTCAAGTTATACGCAGGGAAACAACTTTAGCATTTCAATTAATACAGATAGCCGGGAAGAAGCAGATCGTTTGTTCAACGGACTTTCTGCCGGAGGGAATGTGGCTATGCCAATGAACGAAACTTTTTGGGGCGATTATTTTGGAATGTTCGTTGATAAATTTGGTATTAATTGGATGATAAGCTTCGCCACAAAACAACAGAATTAATAAGAATGCTTTGAAGCTAATAGAGGTGGTAGGAATGCCGCCTTTTTTTGTGCAAAGAAAAGTTAGAAGTTGAAGAATTTTTGAGAGCGGGAATGTAGATTTTTCCGGTAACTTTAAGCATGAAGCAGCGCACGAGAGACTATCTGGACCGTAAGAAAGCACGCAATCTTATGTGTCATCCCACCGACCTTAAATCATTGTTGATAGCAGAGTTCGAATCTTCACGAAATATAGTAGTGAAGAAAGATGTACTGAAAATGTTGGAACAACTTGAAGCGAACAGCAACAATTTTTCTGAAGCAACCCCCAACGAACAATAGTATTCACTCAGTTTTCGACCGCTTATTTATTTCCCACAGCTTTTTTTACCGCAGGTGCTACAACTGTACCAAGTAATTCTATGGCGCGCATTACATTCTTATGAGGCAGCGTACCAACGCTAATGTGCAACAGGAAGCGGGTATTGCCAAACAGTTCGTACTGCCATAAAATTTTGTCTATAATCTGCTGCGGACTACCTACCAGCAAAGAACCATTGGGCGCACGCATGTGTTCATAATGATCGCGCGTCATATCCGACCAGCCGCGTTCACGTCCTAATTTGCTCATTACATGTGCGTAAGGTTTGTAAAATTCGTCCGCAGCTTGTTGCGAGGTGTCGGCTATATAGCCATGCGAATTGATAGCAAGTTGAAATGCCCCATTATCGTGCCCCGCCTTTTTGTAGGTTTCTTTGTAAAGATCAGTGAGTGGCACAAAGCGCTCTGGCATTCCGCCAATTATTGCAAGCGCCATGGGTAGTCCTTTTGTGCCGGCGCGTACTACTGACTCTGGAGTGCCGCCAATTGCTATCCAAATGGGTAATTCTTTTTGATAAGGACGGGGATACACACCTCTGTCGGGAATGGAGGGAGTATGTTTTCCACCCTTCCAGGTAATGTTTTCTGATTTGTTCAATTCGATAAGCAAATCAAGTTTTTCAACAAACAGAGAATCGTAATGGTTGAGATTGTAACCGAACAAAGGAAATGATTCTATAAAAGATCCCCGTCCGGCCATTATTTCTGCCCGCCCGGAAGAGAGCAAATCTACGTGCGCAAAATCTTGAAAAACACGAACAGGATCATCTGAACTTAAAACAGTCACAGCGCTTGACAACCTTATATTTTTGGTGCTGACTGCTGCTGCTGCCAAAACTATTGCAGGTGAGGAAACCACAAAGTCAGGACGGTGATGTTCTCCAATAGCAAACACATCAAGCCCCAATTGATCTGATAAAGTGATTTCCTCCATCAAATCCATCATTCGCTGGTGTGGACTTTGCAATTTTCCTGTTATTGAATCCGGTGTATTTTCTGCAAAAGTGGTTATGCCAATTTCCATAACTGTAGTTTTGAATGGGTGTGTAGGCTTCCCCGAAGTTCGTTTGTTTGAAAGTAGAGAATATCTCTAATTTTA
>CALMWT010000090.1 GCA_937870855.1 uncultured Taibaiella sp. | reverse complement strand
GAAAGAAATGGAAACACTCAACGATGTTTCCCGTCCATTTGCAGAACGGGTGATGGATGCGGCGCTGAAGGATGCGATGAAAGGGAAGAAGATTGTATGATAGGTTTTGTGTTGCTGCGTTAGCTTCATTGAGATCGTTAACCACAAAAATTTCAGGGTTTTATAAGCAGCGAAAGTTAGTCTTCATTTACTGTAAGTTACTTGACGGCACTTTAATGCCTTCCCTAAGGGCAGATATATGCCACTTGACATTAACATATATTCTCCCGACCTTGTTGTTTCATAAAATCATTTCTCATGAAAAAAACTACGGGCAATGTGGATGGCTCTGCGAGATTATACCCCAACCCTGCAACCAATAAAATATTCCTAACCAATACACAGGGAGCTTACACTTATAACCTTATAGGTATAAAACTAGCAGAAGGAAACTTCAGTGAAAACAACGGCGCTGATATAAGCAAACTCGCTGCTGGCATGTATTTGCTGAAAGCAGCAGGCAACACCTATAAATTCACCAAACAATAAACCTGTAATCTATGAAACAGCTAGTAATAATGCTACTGCTACTTGCAGCAGGAAGTAATATTTATGCACAGGGGCAACCTCTATATATCTGCGACACCAATAAACCTAATATAACAAATATAGTGCCTTATTGGATGCCTTTTGATATGGGAGATAACCTGTCTCAAGCTCTTTACTACAAGAGCGATTTCATGAGTATGCCTGCACAGGGCTTTATAACTGATATTTTTCTCAAGATAAGCTCCCTAACGCCCAGCGGATCTACATTACCCGGACTTACTGTGAAAATGGGTATTACGACTCGGAAGAACTTTGATGGGATGAGTGATGCTCATTTTCTTGCAATGGATGCTGCGCTTACTACGGTTTATTACGACAGCTTTTATGTGCTGCCCGGGGCATTACAGGCTGGTAGCTGGTGGAAACTTAGTTTGCCGCAGCCGTATCAGTACTCTTTATTGCCTTTACCGGGGGATACTTCTCAAAACCTGATAGTGCAGCTTTCGAAATCAGTATATAATAATAGTGGTACGCAGAATCATCGCTTCCATCTTTTTGAGATCGTCTATAACGGCAATATTCCTTGGCGCTTTGCCCGAGCACGAAAAAATGATGTTCCCGGTCAGATTGTAGGTTGGACTGCAGGAAATATTTCACAGCTTATCGGTTTCAACGGCTATGCTTTATCGGTAGATGATCCTCAAAAGAAGATACCGTTTAGTGTGTTTCCAAATCCAGCTACAGATAAGCTGCATGTAAGCAAAGAAGCGAGTGGCGTGTATGAGGTTTATGATTTAAGAGGAGTGAAGGTTGCAGCCAGTAATATAAAAGAAGGCGAGGAAGTAAATGTACAAAGCTTAGCACCGGGTATCTATATGCTAAAAATGGGAGAAAGAACCACAAGATTTGTGAAGGAGTAAAGAAACTCAAATAACCTGTCAGGTTGGCTATGCGCGGTGGCTCTGCTAACCTGACAGGTTCTATTTTAAAAAACTTTCAGGTTTATGTTCACAAAAACAAAGAAACACAAAAACGAACTACATCTACTTCATCACCACCTGTACGGTATGCCTTGTTTTTTGCTCCAGTAAAATGAAGCGGCTTTTCGTAAGATCGAATAAAATCTCCGGTGTGTAGTGGCGAATGGTGAGCAGTTGCACATTTTCATTTCTGAATACCTTATAGTCTTTGCCTAATTCTTCCACAAGTTCACATACCCGATCCTCTTTGTGGTCAATGCAAGCAACAAACGAAATCGCAGCATTCTGAATTAAATTCACTTTGATCTTCAGGCTATGAAAAATGCCATAAAGATTGCGCAGGTTATCTTCTGTGATGAATGAAAAATCTTTGGTTGTTACCTGAAGTAGAATTTGATTTTTTTTCAGCACAATAAGCGGTGGATAAAACATACTGTCCACCTCGTTCATAATCACTGTTCCTTTCAGCTCTTTATCGAGAAAACATTTTACATGAAGTGGAATGTTGTTGTTCTGTAAAGGCTTTATTGTTTTCGGGTGAATGACCTGCGCACCGTAGTAAGCCATTTCTATCACTTCATGATAAGTGATCGCTTCTATTTTCACCGTGTTTGGAAACTCCTTCGGATCTGCATTTTGCAAACCTTCCACATCTTTCCATATAGCTACAGCCTTTGCCTGAAGCATGGCAGCAAGCATTGCGGCTGTGTAATCCGAACCTTCCCGACCAAGTGTAACAGAAGCATTGTCGGCGGTTGCTCCGATAAAACCTTGCGTGATGATGTTTTTTCCTTGCTCTAATAAGCTTCCCATTTTTTCATCGGCCTGCTTCGCAGAAAATTCCCAGTCCACGCGCGCATCTCTGTAAGTATCGTCTGTGCGGATTACATCCCGTACATCAATCCATTCATAGTTCAAGCCTTGCTGCTGCAAATAGAAAGAGAAAATGCGCGTACTCATCAACTCTCCCATGCACACTATCTGATCGTAAGAGTAATCGTACTGTTCATTATTTGCATCGTCTATTGCCCATTGTAGCTCCGTGAAAAAAACATTCAATGCTTCTTGTGCTGCTATAAAATTGTTTTCGTTCAATAAAGCTTTGGTGTAATCAAGATGTTGTGTTTCTATGTTTTTGGCAAGCTGCTGTGCTTCTTCTTTGTTTCCCTTACTAGCACTATTTACTACTGCTTCAAGCGCATTGGTGGTTTTACCAAGTGCCGAAACCACAAGTATCAATTGTTCATTCGTATTCTGAATAATAGGCAACAAAGCCTTCATTCTTTCGGGTGTAGCGATGGATGCGCCACCAAATTTGTAAACCTGCATGTCTTTTTAATGTGCTGATATGATGATGTGCTAATTTGATAATTAGCTGTAAAGGATGCAAAAATAAGGTTTGATGGTTGTTATAGATGGAACACTGATTCTGATGATCTTCATGATAGGAAATGATTTTAGCTGCGTAAATCAGAAAAATCATGACTATCTGCGTTCTGTTTGCGTTCTATCGCTTTCGCCGCTTGCGATTTGACTTTTGCTTTGGCGCTTCTTCTTCCCTATCAGTTTTTCCTTCTTCCTTTGGAATAATCACTCCTTCCGGTTCATAAAGAAAAAGTTCCTGTACGCTTTTGGGTCTTTTTTCAGCATGCCACTGAAACCGCGCAAGTATTGCGGTTGCAATATTCACCTGTTGCATGGGTGTCATAGTTTGCTTTACATCCTGCTCTAAAACTATTTTGCTCACCTGCGAGCTGTCGAAGAAAACACGCATCCGTTCGCTGGTTGCCTGA
Organism: uncultured Taibaiella sp.; assembly: GCA_937870855.1. Lineage (GTDB taxonomy): Bacteria > Bacteroidota > Bacteroidia > Chitinophagales > Chitinophagaceae > JAFIGV01. The sequence goes on along the minus strand of CALMWT010000090.1, from coordinate 5,984 downwards.
TTCATTCCGAGGTAAGCATCAGCTTCGTCTTTAGAATAATAAATGGCTTCTGCATTCGGAAATACAAGCATAGTTTTGATCGCATTGTTTTCAAAAAATCCTGTCAACGTTTTCCCTTGCACCTGATCATACATGTTTGCTTTTTCCGGACCGGATTGTGAGACGACAAACGCGTTATTGGGTACAAACAATTTTCGAAGAGTGTTACTGTCGGTATAAAGCAAAATCGTGTCTCCGGTAATTTGACTTTTTCGGCTCCAGGCAATAGGGTTGTACATCAAGCGCATAGTAGAGTCTGCCTGCGAATAACTAATACTATCGCAACGAGCCTGCAAAGAATCGGAGTAAACCAGTACATGATGATAGCCTATGAAATATCTTGGCCGGGAGGAATCGGAAGCAGTAGTATCGGTAACATTTACCTCTGTAGTCTCCACCACATTCTTTCCAATCTCTTTTTTACTTTTTACTTTTTCATTTTTCCTTTGAAGACTATCTTCCGCTCTGGGCACAGGCGCTGCATAAAAAGTATCGGCTCTGATGTAAAGGCTGTCATCTCCATTCACACGCTTCATTACTGGTTTGATGGTAGCCCAAAGCTGACGGGTTATTTCGTTGTACTGAGCATGTCCGCTGTATAAAGTTGCTTTTTGCGAAGTGTCGAGTGCGAATACATTACCAACCACTATTCCAAAGCCGGTCTTACGGTTATAATCCATCTTGTCGCCTTCTATATATTGTGCTTCATTTTGAATAGATGACCGTGTAGTGAAGTGGGCTATTTCATTTTTTGCATCCCAGGTGCCGCTGCTTGTGTGTAGTGTAGATTTATCATTCACCACAACCGATGCGCCCAGAAAACGAACCACTTTTGTTTCTGTGTTGTAGCCAAGATCTACAGATGTTACATTGTATTCAGGATCGGTAACGAACACATCTCCGGTAAATCGTGCATCTTTTGTTTTTGCATTGTAAGTCCCCGCATTGCTCGATAGGGTAGTCATTTCACTTTGCAGCGTTCCGCCTTGTGTGTAAACGCCCAATTTTGTGTTGAGGTTATATTCAAGTTCCTCCGACCAAAGATTGTTTTTGCCATCGGTAAGAGAAACATTCCCTTTCAGATACGCTCTTTTCGTATTACCGGTATAACGTAGGTAATCACTCTGCACCTGTGTTCCGCTATTTTGTATCAGTCGCACATTACCAAAGGCATAAACATTGTTTTTTGCGAGGTCAATGTAGGCGCTGTCGCAATACATATAGTTGTCGCCTTGCTTCAGGGCAACATTGTTGATCAGTTTATTAATAGCGCCGGAATCGGTGGTGATATACTCAAGTCTTGTGCCGTTACTGGGAAGAATTTCGATAGGTAATTTGCCGGATGTATCCTGCTGGGCATTTGCCTTAAATACGCACAGTGCCAATAAAAAACATAATCCCGCGATTGCGGGACGTGTCCAATTATGATAAAAAGAAAATGTCAATTCGGTTGTTACTTTTTCCTGCCAAAGATAGTCAAGTTAATGTAGCGGGTAGGGTGCGCCTGTATGTCGCCCATCAATGAGTTGAGTGTACTTAGCGAAGCGTTCAGATTGTTATACATGTGGGGGTCGTTAACCAGTAATCCTAACGAACCTTCTTTGCTATTTACTTTATTGAGTACCGCAGTAAGATTGCTTGCCGCCGTTTGAAATTCTTTCATGGTTTTGTCTATCTGTGCCTCGCTTAGCTGGTCAGTAACGGTGGCTGCATTGTTTATGATGCGGGTAATGCGTTCATTATTATCAGCAAGATTAGAAGTGATGCTGTTGGCATTTCTAATCACCCCTTGCAACTGTGCGCTTTCAGCATTCAAACGAGAAGACAACTGAGAAAAATTAGCCATTGTGGCATCCAGATTGGCAATGCTACTTCTCAGGTTTTCTCGGGAACTTACATCAAGCACACCGTTTACACTTACCAACACAGAATCGAGCGTGCCCACAGCATGGCGCATGTCTCTTAATAAAGGCGTGATCTCTACGGAAAGTGCATCAATAATTCCTCCTTCTATATTCGATTTCAATGTGCTTTCATCTTCAGCAATAGCAGTGCTGTTTCCTAATTGCAAACTTATAGCTTTCGTTCCCAGCAGATCAACAGATGTAAGACTTGCAACAGTTTCCTGAGGTATTTTATATTTCTTGTTCACGGCAATGGTCACTTTTACCCTTCCGCCACCATTAAGAGAAATTGCAGAAACCCGTCCTACGCTCATGCCTTTTACTTGTACCGGAGAAGAAGGTTGAAGTCCCTGAACATTATCGTAGTAAACGAAGTATTCATTTTCGCCGGAGAAAATATTTGCCCCTTTCAAAAAATAAAATCCTGCAAAAAATATTAAAATGGCTGAGGCTACTAAAAGACCAATCCGTGCTTCCTTAGAAAATTTCATGTTCGGTATATCAAGGTATTATGCCAGCAAAAGTAAACCAAAAGTGTTACGCCTAAGTTTTATGCGTCGTATTGCCAACATCCAATTAAAGAACCGTGCCTCGCATGAGGTTGGTGGAGTTTGTGGTATGTTTAGGTTGTATATACAAGGCAATTTTTTTTCTTATTTTAAGAAGCACTTCAAAATTATTATGTAATGAAAGAATTTACCAACCGCTATTCTCTTAGTAAGACGCTGAGGTTTGAACTGAAGCCAATGGGCGCAGATGGCAAGCAATTGCCGTCAGATGAAGCAATGAAAATGCTTACAAAAATTATTGAGGAAGACAAAAAGATTAAAGCGGCTTATGTTGCCTTAAAGCCCGTCATGGATAAAATACATGAACAGGTCATCAATAGCAGCCTGATTTCTGAGGAAGCCAAGGCTACAAACGTCACTGATTACTTCAATGAGTATAAAAAGGGTAAGAATAAGCAAACAGAAGCTTTTGAACTAAGCATGCGCGAGCGAATTGGTTTACTCTTGGAGTATGGAGCTAATGATTTTGCAAACGAAGCGAATAAAAATGCTGATAGTCCAATTTTTAAAAAGAAGAAAGAGAAAGATGTAGGAACAGAATACCTAACGCAAGCGGGTATATTAAAGTACATCGCAGGAAATCTGAACAGTCTTGTGGCAGTAGAGCATAAGGCGGAAATTGAAAATCATCTGAAAACCGTTGCTAAGTTCTTCATGTATTTCGAGGGCTATAATCAAGCGCGAGAAAATTATTATGAAGAGGGAGGAGAGAAAACTTCTGTCGCCAGCCGGATCGTAGATGAAAATCTACCAAGATTTTGTGACAATGCTATTCAGTTTTCAGAAAGCAAAACTAGAAAAAAGAAAAACAGTAACGAAATTATTACGATTCCTTCCCGTAAAGACGAGTACCTCAATATTTATCAGTACCTGAAGGATATTAAGCGTATCACTCAAATTAAAGATGCGGCAACGAATAAAATGATTGAGGCAGATCCCATTGAGGAAAAGACTTTTCTCATTGGAAACTTCGTGAATTGCCTGGCTCAAAATGGAATTGAAGAATATAATCGTGTAATTGGGCACTACAATTCGTTGATTATTCTTTACAATCAGGCGCGAAAGGGAGAACCGGATTTTAGAAAGCTGGATCAATTCAAAACCTTATACAAGCAAATTGGTTGTGGTGAAAAGAAAGACTGGATAAAGGGACTGAAATATAATACAGAGCAGGAGCAAAAAGGTAAAGAACCCAAAGCAACAGAGGTATTGAGTGTGGAAGGAACATTGAAGTTAATTGCCAATGCAGGTAAAAAATATTTTGCACAGCAAGATGATGACCATATTGTAACTATTCACAAATTTATTGATTGGTTAAAAGAAGTGGATGACTGGGATGGCATTTATTGGTCAAAGGCTGCGGTGGACAAAATTTCAAACCAGTATTTTGAAAGCTGGCAAGAATTGAAGGAACAATTAAAAGGCAACAAGGCATGTGTGACTTATGATAAAAAGCGCGAAGAGCCTTTAAAAATAAATGACGCGGTAGAATTGTCTGGATTGTTTGAGGTGCTCGACAAAGATCAACAAGAAGGATGGAGCGAAAGATTTTTCAAAGCATCAATCATGGAGGAACGTGCATCGCTAATAAATGAAAGTCAAAAGCCAAGTCAAAACCTCATTAACCTGATATGCGCTGACATTAGTGATAATGCAACCAGATTCTGCGAGCAGGCAGATGGAATTTTGCAGATCACAGACTACAGCAACGAGGATAATATACTGCTGATAAAACAATGGCTCGATCGCTCAATACTCGTTCTCCGGATAATCAAATATTTTGAAGTTAAAGAAAGCAAAGTGAAGGGGCATAGCATAAATCCCAACCTCACCAACATGCTTAACGCAATAGTTCGAGCTGAAGATGCCAATTGGTTTAACCAGTATGATCTGGTAAGAAATCATTTGACAAAAAAGCCGCAGGATGATGCGAAGAAAAATAAGCTTAAACTAAATTTTGGCAATCCTATTCTGGTTGGAGGTTGGAGTGATGGGCAGGAAATAAATAAAAGCACTGTCTTGCTAAAGCACAACAACAAATATTATGTTGGCCTGTTAATGAATCGATCCCTCTTTGATACATCAAAAGAGAATAACCCAATTTATAAATCATCGGACAAAAGCGTTGGTAGGCTGATACTAAGCAACCTGAAATTTCAAACACTTGCCGGGAAAGGATTTGTCAGGGATTATCAGGAAAGATATGGCCATATAGGGCAACGAAACCCTCTTGAGGCAGTTCGGAAACTGCAAGCCTTTATACAACAATATTATGTAAAGCAATATCCGTTGCTTCAACAAGTCACCAACAAAAAATACGAGGATAAGAAAACTTTTGACAAAGAAATACAAGAGGTACTAACCGAATGCTATGAATGTTCTTTTACTCCTATTGACTGGAATAAGGTATTGGAACATGTCGAGCAAAACGAACTTTATCTGTTCGAGATTTACAGCAAAGACTTTTCCGAAAACAAAGGAGAGAAGAGCAACGACAGCAAGCTTAATTTACAAACAAAGTATTGGCAACACATCTTCGATGATAACAGCACTATTCAGCTATGCGGAGGTGGAGAATTATTCTACAGGGAAAAGGCAATTAAAGATGAGAACATTGTTAAGCATGCAAAACATCAACCAATATTCCGTAGAAGCGATGGAAAAACTCAAAGCCAGTTTAAGCATGACATTGTCAAGGACAAACGATTTACAATAGACAAGTTTTTATTCCACGTACCAATAAAAATCAATTACCAGGCACCAAGTCCTAGGCAGGTTAAACTTAACGAGGCAGTCAACGACAACTTCACCCAAACCGACGACATCCTATTTCTCGGTATTGACCGTGGCGAAAAGCATTTGATCTACTATTCCCTCGTGGACATAAATGGAAATATAGTTGAAGATGGACAGGGGCACTTTGATACGATTAATGGCAAAGATTATTTGAAAGCCATAAAAGAAGCTGCTGATTTACGCAAGAAGAAACAGGAAAACTGGCAGCAAAAAGGAAATATTTCCAACCTCAAAGACGGGTATATGTCCCTGGTGGTGCACGAGATAATTCAGAAAATGAAAGACAAACAGAGTGGTAAGTACAGACCTATGTTCATTGTCTTGGAAAATCTGAATACCGGATTCAAACGCGGTCGTCAGAAATTTGAAGAGCAAGTCTATCAGAAATTTGAAACAGCCCTTGCTAAAAAACTGAATTATCTGGTTGATAAAAATGCTGCGATAGGAGCGTTAGGCTCTGTAAGTCATGCCTTGCAATTAACTCCGCTCATAACCAATTATCAGGATATTGAAAACAGAAAGCAGGTTGGGGTACTGCTTTATACCCGCGCCAACTACACTTCTGTAACTGATCCTGTTACAGGATGGCGAAAATCCATTTATCTGAAAAAAGGAAGCGAAACCTGTAGGCTTCCCTCTAATTCGTAGTGTTTAAAAGTAGAGGATTTGAGTTATT
>CALMWT010000089.1 GCA_937870855.1 uncultured Taibaiella sp. | reverse complement strand
TACCACTCTTCATGCGGGCACCCATAGGGTAGGCAAGTCCCCATTCTGCTGCGGCATCAGCATCCGCTTTGCGTACTTCCGGATGGTTGGCCAAGCCGAGATAATTATTAAGACTCCACACAATGCGCTCTTTGCCCATAAATTTCATGCGGTTTCCTATTTCACCTTCAAGCTTAGGAAAAGCAAAATAACCGGGGGCTTTCTCAGCGTAGTCACCAATCGGTCCGAGCTTCGATTCAAATTTGGCAAAGAGATCCATATACTTCTATAGTTGATTTATACTGTTGAAAAATATGCGCGAAATTATAAAAAAATAATCCCGTGTAAGGGTTCTTCTTTGCATTTTTACGGCACAACTGTCTTTGATGAAACAAATCGTTACGCTTCTTTTGTTTTCTACTTTTTCCGTTTCCACCTTTGCACAAAAAAACATTGAACGTCCAAAGCTCGTTGTAGGTGTGGTAGTAGATCAAATGCGTTGGGATTATTTGTATCGTTTTTACGATCGGTATAGTGCAAATGGTTTTAAACGTTTGATGAATGATGGCTTCAATTGCCAGCAAACTATGATCAATTATTTGCCTGCTTACACTGCGCCCGGACATGCTTGCATTTACACAGGTTCAGTTCCTTCCATTCATGGCATTGCGGGAAATAATTGGATAGATAATAATACAGGAAAGCATTGGTATTGCACTGAAGATACTTCTGTATCACCTGTGGGTGGAAGTAAACAGGCAGGAATGATGAGTCCGAAAAACATGCTTGTCACTACTGTTACAGACGAGTTGAGGCTTGCTACAAATTTCAAATCGCGCGTGTTTGGTTTTTCACTCAAAGATCGGGGCGCAATTATTCCGGCAGGACATCTTGCCAACGGCGCTTATTGGTATGATGACAGCACCGGTAGTTTCATTTCAAGTTCTTTTTACGGCAATACACTTCCCGCCTGGCTAAACACTTTTAATAATCAACGCTTGCCCGATACTTTTCTAAGACAGCCGTGGGAAACGCTATATCCTATAAACACTTACACACAAAGTATTAAGGACAATAATCGCTACGAAGGAAATTTTTCCGGTGAAAAGAATCCTGTGTTTCCGCATATTGTCAAGTCTTCATCGTACCCAAATATGCGCAGGCTTCCTTCAGGAAATACCTATACATTTCACGCAGCCAAAGCTTGTATTGAGGGAGAGTATCTGGGAATGAAAAATGAAACTGATTTTCTTTGTATCAGCTTGTCTTCGCCCGATTATATAGGTCATCAATTCGCACCAAACAGTGTAGAGGTGGAAGACACTTATTTACGACTTGATAAAGACCTCGGAGATTTCATTACTTATCTCGACAAAAAATTAGGCAAAGGAAATTATCTCATGTTCCTCACTGCCGATCACGGTGGAGCGCACAATGCAAGCTACCTGAACGATATTAAAATTCCGGCTGGAAATGAACAAGAAGGAAAGATTCTTTCACAACTGAAAGAATTATCCAAGACAAAATTTGGAACTGATGAACTTATTCGCGGCTATGATAATTACCAGGTTTTTCTTGATCATAAAAAATTAGAATCACATAAAATTGAGGAAGAAGATTTGAAAATAGCGATCAAAGAATGGTTTTATAAAAGTCCGCAAGTTGCGTATGTGCTGGATATGCAGGAAATGGATGAAACGCCTGTGCCCGAACCAATTCTCACGAAGGCTATAAATGGTTATCACAGATTGCGAAGCGGGGACTTGCTTGTTATTTACAATCCGGGTTGGTATCATGGGTATGGACAAACCGGAACAACACACGGCACATGGCATCCTTACGATTCGCATATTCCATTGCTATGGTATGGTTGGAAAATAAAAAAAGGAAGTTCAAACCGAACTATTAATATGGAAGATATAGCAGCCACACTCGCTGCCATGTTACATATTCAAATGCCAAATGGTTGCATCGGTAAGGTAATTTCAGAGGTAGCTCCATAATTTTTTCCCGGAAAATAGTTTCTAATCTCTGTTATTCACCCAGAGAAAAATCTTCAGTGAGCAATACTTTGCCTGCGCCCGCATAGGTGCGTGACCAGTAATCTTCTTTAAGACTGCTGATCATAACTCCGCGAGTGTTGGACGAATGAACAAAGAAATTGTTCTTCAAATAAATTCCGACGTGTGTGATTCTTTTCTTTCCGCGTGTTCGGAAAAAAACCAGATCCCCTTCCTTTAGATGTTCTCTTTTCTTTACCAACCTGCATTTGTGAAATTGCTGGAACGCTGTGCGAACGAGATTGGTGCAGTAAACATTTTCATACAATCGCTGAGCAAATCCCGAACAGTCAATTCCCGACTTGTCATTTCCGCCGGTACGATGGCGCACACCATACCAATCTTCAATAAAGTTGTAGAGTGCATAATTTCTAATCCCTTCAGGCTCTACCCGAAGAAGGCTTGCGTATTTTACCTGAAGCGAGTTGGTAACAGAAGCATGAATATCCTTATGAAGTTCTAATTCATTTATGCGCTCATTCTGGTAATTGGTGGTATCCTCACTCCTCGGTACATACAAATATTTAGGTCGGGGTTTTAGCGAGAGCATCGGGTCTAAGAGTTGCTCTGATGAAGTGCAGGAGGCCAGCAACCCAATGAATGAAAATAGAACCCAGATTTTTTGTTTGCTATACATAGCCACTCAGTTGTTACGCACAATAGAAATCAATACGCAGTTAGCGATAATTGCCGGATGCAAAAATAGAAGACCAGGCATACCAGCCAAGCAAATTGTTATAGACTTATTAGTGTAATGAGAAGCTTACAGAAAGCTGTCGTCTTCGTTATTCGTAACGGTCAGTTCAACTGTTTCAGCAGAGTTGCGATACATCTTAAGGATGCGCACTTCATACTTGTCAATTGTAAGTTTGTCTTGTTCGTTCAGTTCCTGCGGAAAACAATAAGCAATAAGCCCTGAAAGTGTTTCGTAATGGTCGCTCTCTTCGAGGCGATAAGGAAGGTATTTGTTGATATCAGAAAGATTGGTGTGTGCGTTAACGATAAAAGTATTGCGCGCGGTCTTTTCTACATAAGGCGTTTCATTGTCATATTCGTCTTGTATTTCTCCTACAAGTTCTTCAAGAATATCTTCCATTGTTACAATGCCCGATACTTCACCAATTTCATTTGTCACCACAGCCATCTGAATATGTTTCTTCTGAAACTCTTTCAGTAAGTCTTTAATCAAACGGCTTTCGGGTATAAAATTGGCCTTGCGCAGCAGTGGACGAATACTTTCTGGTTTCTTAGTCGCCACCATCGTTTTCATCAAATCTTTTGTGTAGATGATGCCTGCAATTTCATCGAGCGAGCCATCGCACACGGGGTAGCGCGAGTAGCCTTCGGTTATAGCAAAGTTGATAGCATCATCAAGCGAAAGATTTACTTCCATAGGAGTTACGTTCTTCCGTAGTGTTTGAATATCCCACACACGTCTGTCGTCAAAGTCAAATACATTTCTGATAAGGTCGCGTTCTGTTTCTTCGATAGCGCCACCTTCATGGCTTTCAGAAATTATCATTTTCAACTCCTCTTCTGTATGAATATCTCCACCATGAATGGGACGAATGCCTATCATTCTCAAAATAAAATTAGCTACTCCGTTTAGCGACCAGATAAACGGACGAAACAACAGGTAAAAAATCTTTAACGGCAGCGCTATAGCAAACGTGGTACTGGAAGGAAAACGTATAGCTATAGATTTTGGTGCAAGCTCTCCAAAAACAATATGCAACACCGTGATGGTAGCAAATGCAATAGGCAACGCCAGGTTGTGAGCCGCACTTTCCGAAAGCTCTAAGCCCATTGCATGAAAAGTCTTGAGTAAAATATTTGTGGTAACACTTTCACCCACCCACCCAAGACCAAGGCTGGCAAGGGTTATACCGAGCTGGGTAGCAGCAAGGTAAGCATCCAGATTGTTGACAATGCTCTTAGCGGTGGCTGCAATGTTTTTATTGATGTTTTCTCTTACTTCTATTTGCGAAGAACGAACCTTGACAATAGCAAATTCCGCCGCTACGAAAAAACCATTTAAAACAACAAGGAACAGAGTTATAAAAATATCGAATGCCATATCTGTGTCGCAAAGCTAATCACAAAAACAGTACCTTATGATTTTCCTCTTTTATGAAGAAATGCTGGTGAAAACGCAATAATTCAAAACGTTCGTTCATATCGCCCTGTAATTTTTTGAAGATGTATGCGGTAATAAAGCGCAGGCACATACTCAGGTTTCAACTCATGAAAGCGTGATTCCTGCTGATGCGGTGGCGCTGCGGTTTCCTGCGTTTTCATTTGCAACATATAATCGCTAAAGAACTGCCGCGCATATTCTATATCCCGCTCCTCAGTCAGTTCCTGATATACTCCCCAGGCTATTACACTCCGCCAGTTATTAAAATCTCTCACTTCATCTATTTCAAAACACACAAACGGATTTCGGCGCATCATCTGAATTTTCATACCATCGTGGCTATGGCAAAGCAGCGCCCCATTTTCATACACATAACTAATAGGCACTACATACGTCCTCTCCCCATCGTTGCAACCCAATCGCCCTATCATATTATTGCGAAGCATCTCTTCCATTTCCTCTTGCGTTAGCTTGCTGAGCATAGGCTTTTCGTTTTTGCTTCGCTAAGATAAAATTTTGCTGCAAACCATATGTACATAGTTAATTAGGGCGAAATCAAAGCCTGAGTTTTTTCACACAGGCTCTTTTTACCAAGCCAATTTTTACTAATCTCCTTTTTAATTTCCTGCTGTAGAAGTTCTACCTTCAACCTTCATAGTTGCCCGCTGGTACAAAAATGGTAAGGGGCATGTAAAAAATGTTTTATGGACGTTATAATTCAATCGCTGGGATTTAAAGCCGGTGCAGAACTGGAAAGTTTCGTAACGGAGAAAGTAAACAAGCTGGAAAAAAGAGCGCCGGGTGTGGTGCGCGCCAATGTGGTATTGTTTCTGGGGCCAGAAACTCAAACAGATAACAAGCACTGCGATATACGGCTTGAAATGCCGGGCAACGATCCTTTTGTAAAAAAGAATGCAGCAACCTGGGAAAATGCAATTATGGAAGCGGTTGACACGTTGGATAATGTGCTAAGAAGGGCAAAGGAAAAAATGCAGGAAAAGCGACCTTAGTTTTTCACTTTTATCTGAAATAGCTACAGCGATTTGCCACACGGCAGGTCGCTTTTTTAGTAGGCCGGAAGTGTTTTTGCAAGTGGTAGTTATTAGTCGGAATATTAAAAGCGGTAAAGAATTACCGCTTTGTGAAATCGGATCTCTTTCTGACGGAAAATCCTCTTTCTGACTAAAACTTTATACAAATCTTAAAACCAAACTTCTTTCTACGATGTAATACTATATAATTTATCTTTTCCATTCAATAGTCAATCTGTTTTTTTTAATCAAAAGCCGTTTTGTAAAACAGAAAATAGCAATAGGGAAATTACCTGTTGTTCAGGTTTTTAGATGTAGGGAAACTTGTAAATAGTTACTGCGTGGTTAATGAGCTTTATTTTAAGGATAGAATACCGCCATTTTGCTGATGTTTGCAGCACGATCAATTTTCATCGTTTGTTTTTTTGTTGTTTGTTTGAATTGAGGGGTGCTGTCTTCATAGTGGCACCTCTTTTCATTTCGTTCATCTTTCATTTACTACCTTATCTTTTTAAGGGCTGCTCAAGTCATTCAATAGGTAGATTATCGCCAGCCCCCTCCCAATGCTTTATAAATATTCACTTTCGCATTTAACTGCTTTGCCTTGATTTCTACAAGTTCCATCTTTGTCTCTAATGCTTCGCGCTGGGTAAGCAACACTTCGCTGTAATCTGCCCTGGCCGAATTAAAAAGGTTGTTGGCAATGTTTACGGACTGGGTCAGCGTTTCTACTTCTTTTTGCTTTGTTTCATAGCTTTTTGAGGAGGTTTCGATCTTTGTTAGCTGATTCAATACTTCTACATAGGCATTGAGAATGGTTTGCTGGTATTTATAAACGGCTTGCAACTGTTGCGCCGTAGCGGTATTGTAAGTCGCATGGAGTGCGTTCTTGTTGATGAGCGGCACCATAAGGTCTCCTGCCAAATTGTACAGTATGGAATGAGGATTTAGTAAGTAAGCGACATTAAATGCCTGAAAGCCTGCGCTTGCTGATATCCGTAGGGAAGGGTAGAAGTTTGCCCTCGCAACCTTTACATCCAACTTTTTAGCCGCCAGTTCATATTCAGCCTGCCGTATGTCGGGGCGGTTCGTCAATAATTGTGAGGGAATACCCGCCTGGATAGAATCAATTTTTACATCATTAAATGACTTGGATGCCCTTGGTATGGGTTGCGGAAACCGCGCTGTGAGGTAGTTGATACGATTCTCTGTTTCCACTATTCTTTGCCTGATTGCGTATTGATAGTTTTGGGTTTTGAGTAGTTGGGCTTCAAAGCGATTGACCGCCAACTGAGTTACTCTTGCCGCTTCTTTCTGTTGCCTCACAGTTCTTAATACGTTCGTTTGGATGCCAACATTCTGCTGTATAATTTCCAATTCATTATCCAATGCCAACAGTTCATAGTAGGCTTCGGCAATGTCTGCAACAAGGTTCGTCACGGCAAAGTTTTTGCCTTCGGTGCTTGCCAGGTATCGCATAACGGCTGCCATTTGGGCTTGACGCAATTTTTTCCAAATGTCAATTTCCCACGAAGCCGACATACCTAAAAAATAGTCGGATAAAGGCTCTGGGAAGCGGGTGTCTTTCTTTACCTCCAATTGTTCTTCTATTGCACCATATCGTGTGTACTTGCCAGATTTTTCCACACCGGCTGTAACCCCAATATTGGCTGAGGGGAGGTACTCACCCTTGCGTGCCCTTATTTCATTTTTGCGCACCTCCATTTCCTGTAGTACGATATTGAGTTCCTGATTATTCATCAGTGCCGTATCTATTAGCGCAATTAGGGTTTCATCTCCAAAATAGGTTCGCCAATTGACCGTAGCACTCGTTGCGGTGTCTTGTGCTTGCAGGTAGCTTGCAGGCATTGTTTTATTTTCATCCTTAATGGCTTTTCGGGGAACTGTGCAGCCCCATAGCGATACCGAAAGGCAAATGATGATTATCTCCTTAGTTTTATTGAGTAGTCTATTTTGCATTGTTCCTTCTTTTTCGTTTGTCTATTCTGAGCAACAAACCCATTTTTTGAATTTTTTTAAGCCAGAAGACCTTTGATGCCCCTTCAACAAAATCTTCTGTAAGTGGATTTTCATCTTCACCCCGAATCAACTTCTTCCCTTCAGACCAGGTAGCGAAAATGTAATAAAGCCCCGGTACAATGATGACCCCGAAGAGCGTTCCAAGCAACATACCACCCAGTGCAGACGAACCAATGGTTCTGTTGCCGACGGCACCAGCCCCGGTTGCCCTAACAAGCGGAATCAATCCTGCTATGAAGGCAAAAGAGGTCATTAAAATGGGACGGAAACGTGCCCTGGCACCCTCAATCGCGGCCGTTAGTACCGACGCGCCTTGGTTGTGCTTTTGGACGGCAAATTCCACGATCAGGACAGCGTTTTTCCCCAACAGACCCACGAGCATAATCATCCCTATTTGAGCATAAACATCGTTGGCAAGACCCATTATTTTCAATAGTAACAATGAGCCTAATACGCCTGCTGGCAGGGATAACACAACCACCAGCGGAAGCAGAAAACTTTCGTATTGCGAGGCCAACACGAGGTACACAAAAATCAACACGATTACAAAAATGTAAATGGCTTCATTGCCCCTGCTGGCTTCATCAAACGACAAACCTTCCCAGGCAATACCATATCCATTTGGTAGTGTTTGTTCTGACACTTCTTTAATCGCAGCAATGGCATCGCCTGTTGTATATCCGGCGGCTGGCAGCCCCCTGATGGATGATGATGTGTAAAGGTTGTAACGGGTTATTTCGCTGGGTCCCTGTGTTTTGTGTAGCGTCACAAAAGCAGAATAGGGCACCATTTCATCCCTGTCGTTTTTTACGTACAGCTTTAAAACATCGGATGGCAGCTTCCTGTATTCCGGACTGGCCTGGGTATAAACCTTGTAGAATGTGTTGAACCGTGTAAAACCTTGTTCGTATGTACTCCCAATCAGAATGTTCAGGTTTTCCATGGCTGCGCCAATGGACACACCTTTTTGCATGGCTTTTTCATTGTCAATCTCAATTTCGTATTGCGGGTAGTTTGCCGCATAAAAAGTGAAAAGCCCGGATAATTCTTTGCGCTTTTTTAAGGCTGCCATAAAATCAGAATTGACCTTGTCAAACTCATGGTAGTCAATGGTGCTGTTTTTATCTAACAACCGCAATGAGAAACCATCCGATGAACCATAGCCTGGCACGGCGGGTGGCTCAAAGAACTCAACTACAGCTCCCATTCCTTTTGTTTTTTCTTCCAGCTCTTCCACGATTTCTTTCACCGAGTGGTTTCGGTGCTCCCAATCTTTAAGGTTAATCAAACAAGTGCCTGCATTTGACCCACGTCCTTCAGTGAGGATTTCGTAGCCTGCCAGGGAAGTAACCGATTGTATGTCTTCGATTTCTTCGGCAAGTGTTTGAAGTTGCCTTGACACTTCATTGGTTCGTTCCAGTGTACTTCCCGGCGGTGTTTGTACAATGGCATAAATCTGCCCCTGGTCTTCATTAGGAATAAAGCCCGATGGTAATACCTGATTGATTCCGACAATGCCAAGACCAAAAATTATAAGCATCCCGTAGGTAACAAATCTTCGATTAACAATCCGCTCCAGAAGGTGTGTGTACTTTCCTGTAACTTTTTCAAACTTCCGGTTGAACCATGCAATGAATCTTTGCACAGGCGATAGCTTTCTTCGCTTGCCGTGATTGTTTTTCAAAATCATGGCGCAGAGTACCGGCGTTAAGGTTAGCGCTACCACACCCGATAAAATAATGGAGCTGGCCATGGTAATAGAGAACTGGCGATAGAAAACACCCACCGGACCCGTCATAAAGGCAATGGGAACAAATACCGCCGTCATCACCAGCGTGATGGCTATAACGGCTCCGCTGATTTCGTTTAATACTTGCTTTACCGCGCTGAACGGCGACATGTGCTGTTCCTCCATTTTTGTATGCACGGCTTCTACCACCACAATGGCATTATCAACCACGATGCCGATAGCTAACACAAGAGCAAAAAGAGTAATTAAGTTGATTGTTAAGCCGAATAGCTGCATGAACACAAATGCTCCGATCAACGATACCGGAACTGCCAGAATAGGAATAAGCGTTGACCGCCAATCGCCTAAAAAGATGAACACAACCAGTGCCACCAGAATAAAGGCTTCAATGAGGGTATGCATTACTTTTTCAATAGAGGCATTTACAAATTTGGAAACATCGTAGTTGATCTCGTAATTCATGCCTGCGGGAAAATCCTTCTTAAGTTCCGCCAGCTTTTCTTTTGTTTTGGCTATAACATCACTGGCATTGGTACCGGCGTTTTGTTTTAAAACAATAGAGGCGGAGGGATGTCCGTCCTTGTTGGAATAGATATCAAAGAATTCACTGCCTAATTCTACATCGGCCACATCTCTCAGCCGCAACAGTTCGCCATCAGCATTAGCCTTGATGATGATGTTTTCGTATTCTTCCGGTTTATTGAAACGCCCTTTATAGGTAAGCGTATATTCAAGCGACTGTGCTGTTTTTCCCGATGCCTGTCCCAACCTTCCCGGTCTGCCAATGATGCTTTGTTCTTCCATTGCCTTCATCACTTCTTCGGTAGATATGTTGTAGGCCCGCATACGGTCTGGTTTCAACCATATACGCATGGCAAAGGTGCGACTGCCCAAAATTTGCGCACGCCCCATTCCATTGATTCGTTGCAGTTCGGGAATAATGTGTACGCTGGCATAGTTGTACAGAAACTTTTCATCTACCTTTTTATCGGTACTATACAAGTTCACATACATCAGCATACTTGGCTGAATAGGGGTGATCACGATGCCTTCCCGCTGTACCAGAGGTGGAAGGTTATTCATAATGGCATCTACCCGGGTTTTTACATTTACAACTGCTGCGCTGGGGTCGGTGCCCGGTTCAAATACAATCTGGATGGTGGCTTCGCCTGCGCTGGTGGCATCGGAGGTAATGTAAAGCATACCCTGCACCCCATTGATGGCTCGCTCCAGTGGAATTAAAGTAGATTCTACTAAAACATTGGCGCTGGCACCGGGATACGCAATAAATATGTTCACCCGGGGCGGGGCTATGTCGGGAAATTGAGAAACCGGTCTTGTTTTGATAGCCAGAATACCGAGAAATACAATGGATAACGAAACGGAAATAGCAAGAACCGGCCGCTGTATAAATTTACTAAACATGTTTTTCAGTTTGTGGGGTTCTTGCGTTTATTCGGCTTTCAAGTCTTGCATTTCCCTGATGATAGTATCAAACGATTGTTGTTGGTAGTGGATCTGGTCGCCGTTCTTTACTTTGCGAATGCCTTCCACCAATACTTTATCGTTTGGATTCAAGCCTTCCGATATTACAAAGATGTGCGGCAGCTCTTGCTGAATGGTAATTTCACGGGCGGCAACCTTGTTGTCTGCGCCTACCACATACACATACTTTCTGTCCAGGATTTCAAACGTTGCTTTTTGAGGAATCAACAGAGCATTTTTAAGAATTACAGGCATAAGGATATTGCCGGTTTCGCCGTGACGAAGTATGCGATTGGGGTTGGCAAACGTGGCGCGGAAAGCAATGTTTCCTGTTTCATTATTAAAGTCTGCTTCAATGGTTTCAATAACACCTTCCTCGTCAAATAACACATTGTTGGCCATTTGCAGTTTTACGTTCACGGGTTTGTCTGCTTTTTCCCGCCCCGCATAGTTGAGGTATTCCGTTTCTTGTACGTTGAAGTAAACCCAAACCTTGGCATTGTCAGATAATGTGGTCAGCAGTTCTCCTTCATCCAGCAGGCTTCCTAAACGCACATCGTTGAACTTGCCAATGATGCCGTCGAATGGTGCTCTGATTTGCGTGAAGCTTAAGTGTGCCCGCGACAAATTCAGTTCAGCTCTTGCTCTTTCCAGCCGGGCTTTGCCTAAGGCTAATTCGTTTTTCGACACGATATTGCTATCGGCAAGCAGTTTAGTGTTTTGATACTCCACCGTGGCGGTTGTTAGTTCGGCTTGTGCTTTCTGGGCTTCGGCCTGATAAACCACAGGCATGATCTGAAACAAAAGCTGTCCTTTCTTGACGTTTTGTCCTTCGTCCACGTATATTTTTTGCAGGTACCCTTTTTCGAGTGTTCGAAGTTCTATGTGTTGAATAGAGCGGATTTGCGACACGTATTCCTGGTAAATAACAGTATCCTTTTGTTGAGGGTTGGTTACAATGAATGTTGTTGCTTCTTCTTTTTGATGTTCGGTATGATTACAACTGGCAATAACACATGTAGTAACGCAAACAAGCGAGAGTAATTTTCTCATAAGGTGCTCGTGATTTTTGAGAGAATGAAATAGAAGTAACACTTTATTCCGAAGCAGAATAAAATGATAAGTGCAGGCAGAACTGTTTACGTGCAGGTGTACCTGTCAGCATACATCAGTTGCGAGGGTATCAGAAAATCAGGAAAGAAAACTTTTCCAGGAGCAGTAAAGAATAAAAAGAGGAAGCGTGTTGCGATGTTGCGCAGCATGTGCTACTGCAGAAAAAAGAGCGGCTTCTTTACAAGCGTTTATGGCAAGAAAAGCGCTACAAGAGGTTTTCCACAAGTCGTCTGGTGCGTCTTCGGTTTCGTCAAATCCTTTTTCGCTTTTGTCGTCGTTGGAATCATCCGAATCGTGGGGAACTTCCGGCAAAGAAGCAAGAAAGTTTATATTGAGAAAGGGTGCCGCGCCGTTCGCCGCGGTCAGGGTTGTGCCATTTCTGCCAATACCTTCACTTTGCTCATTTGCGTGAATTCGGGGCGTTGATAGGGCAATCGCCAGCAATAAGCAAATAAGAACGGGTAGGGTATTCCTCCGTTTTAGCCATTGCCAACGATGGTTTACCAATGCTATCGTTCTGCGCTTCAAATTCATTTGAAGTATAAAAGTAGGAGAATTTCTGGTTTAGGACAGTATTGTCGTTTTGAGTTGGGGTAATCCTCTGTAAGGAAGGCTGCTAATATTCCAGCTTCCAACGTGAAAGCTGGCGTTTTCAAATAATTGGTTCAAGCAAGGGCTTGAACTTGTGAGAGAATTCTTCGCTATAATGCACAAGCTGACCAATCTCCAGAATTTCTAATTCTAAATTGGCGGGTGCTATTTTAATTACTTCATTGGCTATTTTTCTGTTGAAGGATCCTTCCCGAAGGAATACTTTTCGCTTTGCTATGTCATGTGTCAAATCAGGATCAAAACGGCACATTAAGTTATCGCCACTTACGTTGATGCACATTTTACCATTGATGATAAATGCAAGCCCACGAAACATTTCCTTTTCGTCAACCTTTAGCCCTGGAAACTCCGCCAAATACGTTCTTACTCTGTGGGCAAGTTGGATGTCATAAGCCATTTTACCAAAGCCTGCGCCAGGCAGTAACCCAAACCAAAGAAAACCTTTCGGAAAACAATCTCACCCTTGAAGAATTGC